>CAXTRZ010000006.1:0-21270 GCA_964246715.1 uncultured Acidobacteriaceae bacterium
CTGTCCTCGCGGCAAAGCAGCAGATACGGCAAGACAAACGCCCATTCCTCATCCCTTACATCGCTCCGATACCCGACGCCACCCTCCCGTCCCATCCCCCCTTCGTCCAGACTCGCGCCAACCAGGCAAAGTCCATAAATTGGTTCAACGTTCATAACAGACTCTGAGGCTTACGAGGATCTGGTTCATCCACATGCGCTATTGAGGATCGGCAGGGTCAATGTAAACGCTCTTCACAAATGTGGATGCATTGGTGTCCGGCCAGTCGGGATGTTGCTTCTTGAGGGTGGAGCTGATCTCTCTTGCAGCAGCGTCGACTGAAATACCTTGGCGCTTAAGTGCAAGGGCTTGCGTGCGGATCGCGACGATCAGTTCCCGCTCGGCGGCGACGAGAGACCCATCGCCCGACGGGCTGTGATCCGGCAAAATGTGCGCAACGTTCAGCATGGCCACCTTGTCCAACGTGGCGAGCCATTCCGTAGGCGTACCATCATTGCCAAAGATGTTCGGCATGGTCTTGTTCTGCACCACATCGCCGGAAATCAGGGTGTGATCCGGCTCGACCAAGGTCAGCTCGTCTCCTCTGGTGTGGGCGCCACCGAGCCAGAGCAGCCGGGCCGTGACACCGCCGCCAAGATCAATGGCGACTTCTTTGTCGAAGAGAACATCCGGCGAACGCAAGACGACACCCGCAAGCAGCTCCTCGTTCTGCGCCGACATGCCGCGGAATAGATCATTGAGTACATGGCCGTCTTTCTCCAGTTCCTGCTGCTGCACTGCATCGCGGATGAGGACGGTGCCCGGCGGAAATCCAGGCTCGCCGGTGACATGCTCCGTGTGGTAGTGCGTCGTTGTCAGGAACAGCCTCGAATTCTTTGGCGCAAGCATGGCAGCGACCCGTGCAACGGTGGCTCCATTCTTTGGACCCATCCCCGTATCGACGACGAGCGTCGCACGGCTGCCGACAACGATAGCGATATTCGGAAAGCCGATGATCTCCCATACATGCTCGGAGATCTTCGTCGTACTCTCGCTAAGGATCGGCTGATCCGAATACGGAACATGGGGCGCCTGTCCGGCTGCCGATAGGGCAAGCAAGAGATGGAAGGAAAGCAGCTTTTTGATCATGTCATTACTCCTGTTTCAATTGCCAGACACTCCAACCGCCGCTCGGGACGATGGAAAACCAGTCCGCTCGTTAGATGAGCGACTCTGTTCTGTTGCTACATAAACTTCTGTTCGTGGGTGGCCAATCTACAATCATTAGACGCAGCGTCCGCTTCCATCATCGTCTTAGGGCTTAGCGAACAACTCATCAGCTCATTTCAATGGGCTGCTTTGAACGTCAGCACTAAACACTTTGCGTCACCAAAACTTGGAAGCGGGTCAAGAAGTCGTCAAAAGAGGGCGACTTCTAAGGACTTAATATCCGTCGATCACGTTGAATCCTCTAAGGTGGAATGTGTCTACGCGATGACTTTAGCGATACCTTCGTACGGCGTTCCGTATGCCTATGGAAATATTTCTTATCCGTGAGGCCATTCATCTCCCCCACCAAGACATCATGGTTACGGTCATTCGTTGTCGATTCGTTTTTGCCGATCGCTGGAGGCGGCAAGCAGCACGACCGGATCTGTTCGAGCCTTTGCAAACTGTTCGCGTCACGGTGTCTAAACGAGATGCTGACGGATGAGATCGCTCGCACATGCGAGCACCACCTCCGGTGCCGGCCGGGGGCGCCAGTCAAGGAGGCTAGCCGCTTTGCTCACGTCGAACCGTGTGCGCTGCCCAAGCATCGGCGCCATGAAGCGGGCTTCATACTGAAACAGGGCCGCAAAGCGGAGCACGAAATCCGGAAGACGGCGGGTAGGCACCTTTGAGGCCTGCTCGCCAAAATGGTCCCGCAAAAGTTTTGCCATATCCTCCATCCAAAGGAACTCGCCCACTCCCAGAAAACGCTGCCCTGCAGCCTCCGGAGCACGCATGGCCCGTATATGCAGCGCGGCGAGATCGCGCACATCAACAAGGCTGAAGCCGATTCTTGGAAGAGCGGGAACTTTGCCTGTCAGCATCCGGGAGATCAGCTCGACTGAGCCGGAGATCGTATCCGTCATCACAGGCCCCAGAACCATGCCGGGCAGAACTGTTGTCAGCTCCATGATGCCGGATGTTTGTTCGGCAAACTCCCACGCTGCGCGTTCCGCGAGTGTCTTGGACCGTGCATATTCACTAACCCCCTTCTCCTCGAGATCGGTCCACGTGCTTTCGTTGGTTGCTACGGACGCAGCTTCACCGTGCTTCAGCGAACCCTTCGCGGCGACCGTGGACGAGGTAAGCACGACTCGTGGAACACCAGCTTCGCGAGCGGCTTTTAGAACACGGATCGTTCCTTCGCGAGCCGGACCAAGAAGGTCCGCCTTCGGCTCTCCCTGGCCCATTGGTGAGGCCACGTGGATCACGTAGTTGCATCCGCTGACAGCATCGCTCCACCCATGGTCTTCCAACAGGTTTGCGGCGAAGAAAGAGAGCCGGTCTTCTGGGTCAATCTGCGTTGCCACTGCGTTGCGCACAGCGGCCTCGCGTGAACGGCTGCGGACGGTTGTTCGGACGCGATAGCCCTGCTCCAGCAGTTGCACGATGATCCAGCCGGCAATGTAGCCTGAGCCACCCGTGACCAGTACAGTTTCCTGCCGCTTAGAATTAAGAGAACCGGTATCTTCTTGCGGTATCCATTGCATACCCGGATACTAAGAGTAACTGCAGCCGGTCACAAGAAGGCACTTTCATGAAACCAGGTCACCTCAACGTAACCGCTCCCTGCCGATTACCTGGCTTCAGCGATCTTCCCGCAGACATTTGTCACTCCGTCGGTGACGTGCTGGCTCGTGTGGGCGACAAGTGGTCCATTCTTGTGATTGCCATGCTCTCGCGTGGGAGCATGCGGTTCAGCGAATTGAAACGCAGTCTCGGCTCGATCTCACAGAAGGTTCTCACCACAACCCTGCGAGGACTGGAGCGCGACGGCTACATCACACGCACGGTAACGCCAAGCATTCCACCCCGGGTCGATTACAAACTCACGGAGCTCGGCACCGACGTACTTATCCCTGTGACCGCGTTGGCGATGTGGGCGTTCTCCCGCCGAGCGGACGTGGAAGCCGCACGAAGCTGCTTCGATCAACAGTCCGAGAACCCGGATGTTTAGACCAGAACAGCTGGTAAGTAGGCCGTGCAGCCTCATCATGCTTCAAAGCTCAGCCCTGACGCCTCAAGTTCAAGATAGGTATAGGGAAACGCCTTTCTCGTCAGCAATGATCTTAATGACTGCGAAATCGCCAACGCGCTTATCGAGAGATTAGTAACGAAAGTCGCATTCTCGTCAGTATTGTCCCTCGCGGCGGGGCTAACCGGCCGGATGCGGACCGACATCCGCGAAAGGCGTTTATGGATATCAATAACGTCAAGGATAGGGGCGCTTTTATTAGGCGCCCCCTGCTTACCCGGCTTACCCTGCAAAAACGGGCAGGCTGACCGCAAGAAGCACGCAGGCGCAGACCACATAGGCGACAAGTTATTGAGGTGCAAGGCCGAGCGGACGACCTATTTCAGTCGCAAACTCTGAATCGGTCCAACCGGTACCGGGGAACACAGGGGCCAGAACCATTGCGACAAAATAGTTTGCCGCCGTTGCAGCCGCAAGCAGGAAGAGCGGGAGCGTAAGGGGCCGGAAACCAAACAGGATGGCCAACGAGATTGAGCCTCATAAATTCCCATGAGCATGGTTTGGCCGTTATGAAATTTGGCATGTGCAGGCCAGCGCGGATCCAAAGATGCTGTTTGGCCGTGACAGGCACGAGCGCATCCGCTACGAGATCTCCGAAGTCAAAAGCTGCAACAACGGCGATGATCCACTTTGCGATTTGCATAGACGCTCCTCTCCCCAGGCGGGGAAAGGACGTACAGGTTCCTCCACGTCCTAAGTAGACGGGTAAGCTGCACGAACGCAAAACGTCGCCCGGACTACCGACCGGCTGTGACTTTCGCACGTCCACCCCCATTTTGATCAGGAGCCCAATCAACGTCAAGGATAGAGACACGCAGCGGGAATATGGCAAGCAGCTTCATCCTGAGTATGAGAAGTCGCATTAGCGGACATAGGCATCTCGCAGGCCTTATCTGAAGCAGCCGGGTCGCTGACTGACCAAGGGTCCGTTTCACTGGAGTCATGATTCAAACGACATTGGCCGTGTTAGATGGGTACATCGGCCTGTTCTCGCCATCGCGATTACGCAACGACGGACTAGCTAGCGGCGGCAGTACTCGCCGGGCGAGACTGCTTTCATTCTGCATTTCCGTTGTTGTCAGCAGCTACGGCTTGAGCACTGTCAGCTTGAATGGCCCGGCGTTGTCTGCCGCGTGCGTGACGGCGGCGTTGACCTCGGTAAGCGGAAACGTCGTCACTGCCCAGTGGCCAAGGTCCAGCAGCCCGCCGCGAACCAGGCCCACCAGCCCTGGTATGGCGGCGGTGTCATACATCCACTGGCCGCGCACCGTGATCAGGTTGCGCATGATCCAGGGGTAGGGCAGCGCCAGGTCATCGCCGCCCAGCATGCCGACGCCTCCCATCAGCACGGCCCTGCCTCCCTGTCGCAGAGTCATGATGGCGGCGCGCGCCACGCCGGCGCCAACCGAGGGGGGCAGGAAGTCCTGCATCGCGTCAATTAGGCCCGGTGCCGCCCGCTTCATCGTCTCCGTGTCCGCCGCACCTCCGCCGCTCAGCCGAACCGGTACAACGCGCTCGCCGAAGCGGGTCCGAAGGTCGTCCAGCACCGCAGCGTTGCGGCCCGGCGCCATCACGCAACGCGCGCCCATCGCCAGCGCCAACGCCACGGTAGCCGAGCCGAAGTTGCCGGTGGCTCCGCTCACCAGCAGCGTTTCGCCGGGCCGAAAGTCCATCGCCAGCAAGCCGCCATAGGCTACCAGCAGTGTTCCAATCGCGCACCACTTTCCAGCTTCTGCCGGGTCGATCGGACCAATGGGGGCGGCGTTCTCAGTTGGGACGCGGACTTGCTCGGCAAACGTGCCGTCGCGGAAGTAGCGTTGAAGCTTCTGCCCGCCCTCGCCGCGTGCACTCGCGCCCTGCAGGGTGATATCGGGAGTAAAGGCTCCATCGCGCGACCGCACCGTGGGATCGCAGAAGACCCAATCGCCGGGCTGTAGTCGAGTGGCGTCTGGACCGACCGCGCGCACCCGTCCGATCGCGCCGGCGCCCGGCACCACCGGCGTGGGCAGCAAGTATCGTCGCGCGCCACTTAGGACTTCGCCCGTGTAGGACAGCACTGGTGCCGCGACGACGTCCACCAGCACCTCCCCCGTACCGATCACCGGATCGCTTACATGCTCAACGCTCAGGGGCACCCCGAAATTTTTTAGAACAGCAGCCTTCATGACTCACCTCTTGTCGAGCATCTCTCATGCAGACTTGCTGTTCAAGGCATAGGCGTATCCTAGGACGCATGACTCCCAGTCTGGACATCGCTGATGACCTTTTATCCCGGCCAGGCAGGAGTGAACTGGGAGATTTTCTGAGGTCTCGTCGTGCGAAGCTGTCTCCGGAGGCTCTCGGTCACAGGAAAGAGCGGCGTCGCACCCCCGGGCTGCGGCGGGAAGAGGTCGCGGAGCGTGCAGGCATTGGCGTCGACTGGTACATCCGTTTGGAACAGGGCCGGACTGTCACCCCGTCATCAGCAACGGTCGAGGCTCTGGCCAAAGCTCTTTGCCTAAGCAAGGCGGAGCACCTCCACCTGCGGGCTCTGGTCAAAAATCCTCATCGTTCGGCATTTTCTCGCGAGACGGTTCCGGAAACGATGCGCCGGATGGTTGCGAGCTTCAACCACCCAGCCTATGTGAGCGGCCGAAGATGGGACGTGCTCGCATGGAATGATGCAGCGGCGGAC
Organism: uncultured Acidobacteriaceae bacterium; assembly: GCA_964246715.1. GTDB lineage: Bacteria > Acidobacteriota > Terriglobia > Terriglobales > Acidobacteriaceae > Edaphobacter. Next base: position 5,958 of record CAXTRZ010000006.1, read on the forward strand.
CTTTTCACGGACTTAGGTCAAGCGTCTCAGGAAGATCGCAACGTCCTACTCCTCATGTTCACCTCTCCCGCGACGAAGAGCCTCTTTGGGGCATCCTGGGCAGCGGAAGCACAACGGGTGCTCGCCTTATTCCGGACGAGCTATGATTTTTGGGCAGGCGACCGGGCTTTCATTGAGCTGCGGAGACGGCTCCGCCAGGAATCTGCCGACTTCGATCGCTGGTGGGAAGCACACGATGTCGGCAACAGCACCGGAGTTGAGAAGCTTTTGCATCATCCCGCCCGAGGCTCAATCCGTTTTGACACTGCCTCGTTTCAAGCTAACGATGATTCGTCTCTGAAGCTCGTGATCTATACACCTCTTGGCTAGCAGGGGAGGCTGCGGCTACGAAGCTAGGTATTCGGAACGCATTACGGTTTGCGCACGTGTCTGGCAGGATGCACAATCACCAATGCGCTCACCGAAGGCGGCTCGATAATGATAAGTCGCATTGCGTGTAGTTGAGAAAAAGTCTGGGGAGGGAATGGCCTCAGCACACGCTTTGTGTGGAGCATGTAAAGACCAGCGGGGAAGAGGGATGGGAAGAATCCGAGGAGGTTCTCCCGCGCGATTTCAGGCGCCGACCCATTGGAGAGCTTTGGAAGGCGTGCGGCGAATGTAGGCGGCGCCGGATGCTGTTCATCTGCCCACAGCAAGCGCTCTTGCTCAAGTTCATGCCGGTTCGTACATTCTTACCGTTCTGCTTACTTTAGCCGAGGTCCTGATCTGATGGCACCAATCCGGCCGCTTAGCGCTTGACCGCTAAATCGGCTATCTTTGGATTGTGTCAGTTGTCTTTTCATTCACCGCCTTGGTGCCGATCAACAACCGTCATAAGTACGCTTCCCGATTGGAAGATGTACAACTCGTAATATTGAACGGATCATCGATTGGAACTCGACGCGGCTCTTACCGAATTATTCAGGCGCTAAGCTTCCAACCATTTGAATGCTAAAGCATAGAGAGCGTTCACCTTGTCTGGGTGGTCGTCGGCGAATAGATCATCGCCGACAATGCGCCCGTTGAGGTTCAATACGTACGCAAGACATCGATAGGGCATCCTGAACTCTGCCAGTCTCTCTAAGTTGAGACTTAGCTCGGTACCCAGCATAGCGGGCGTAAGTGTGTCGCGCTCGTAGATGCTATTCATTATCATAATTTTCCAGTTAGAGTCACTTCGCTCGACCTGGTAAAGAACTCTCATATGAGAAACCAGGTCCGCTTCTACACCGTCTACCCTGGACCGAACCGTGAGGGCCAGAGGAAGTTCGACGACGGCACGAGCTCCAGCCAAGTGTATAACTGGTGGTGACAACTGGTGTGTTGACCGTAATCCATTTACGCTCATTGCTTTGGAGCGAGCGACAAACTCCGCGCCGCTGGCATGAATCCAACTCAGGTGAACCATTGACTCAGGATGAAAGCAGGCAGCCATCTGATCCCACCAGCCGCGGTCGCGGCCTTGCCGTTCCTTCAAGACAAGTTGTGTGATCTCCACTGTATCGTTTGTAATGCTTGATCTCTCTTGCGGATCAGCGGATAACCGAGACGGTAAGCTGAATGGCTGGAGTCTATTCAACACATCGATTCCTTCCGAGCGGGTTGGAGACTAGTAAAAATCAAGGATTACCTCGCGCTTTCCCTAAGGGGTACCCTTCTCAGAGTGCATCAGAGCCGCAGTAACGCGAAGACTGGTCTAAGGCTACTCTCCGTTTGATTTCTTCAAGATCTTCCCTCGTGTAGTATTTGCCTCCGCGAACAACCGCGCTTATCTTTGCTCGTCCGTATCGGCCATCTGGCGAAAGCCGGTAATGTCGTTGGCTAACATAAGAGCCAAGTTGTCCCGGGTCTGTTCTGGATCGAAGACGTGCGCATGCATATCCCAATATCCGGGAACAAGGAACTTCCCATGAGCGTCCACAGAGCGTTCTCTACCCAGCCGTCTCATGATTGCCGCTGATCCGATCCGTGTGATTTTGCCACCTTCCAGGCACACGGATTGGTTAGACGTTAAAGCACCGTTGTGCGTGTTGACGATAGTCACTTCGGTCAAAAGAACGCCGCTGTCCGCCCGGTTGCCTGAGGTACCCGCTTGTGCTCTTACACTTCTCTCAGTCCCACCAATCAGAACCGCTACTGTTAGTACGCTGAGGAAAGAGATTAGATCGTTCTTAGTGGGAATGCCCATCCTCTTGCTCCTCGTTCGGCACTGCGTTTTTAGCTGAGGTATAACTACCGTTGGCTGGAACGGATTGCCGCTCAAATGTCCCCTGGCTGAATCGATTATGAGGAAGGAATCCAGAAAAGATAGGTGAAATCCCTGTGCTAAAGCTGAGCATGTTTGCGACAGAACGGCGGATGTCGCCCGGAAAAGTGACTACCACTTTCTCTGCAATCCGTAGGCCGCCTCCTTCCGCGTGGTTATAACTGTGTCCCTAGCTTTGGCGAGACGTGGTATTCGCAAGCCTGGATACGACCGTCTCTCGAAGCCCAAGAAGCTCGTCCTTATCGTAGAAACGGCCGGCGCGAACGACACCTTCAATTTTGTGCAAATTCTGGACGCTCGCGGTCGGATCCCCGTCGAGCAAAACAAGATTTGCTTCCCTGCCGGTCTCCACAGTGCCCATGGATTCTTCACGCTTTAGGAAACGCGCGCCCTCCAGGGTAGCCATTTGTAGAATACGCAGAGGCGTTAGGCCGGACTGCTCAAGCAGATCAAACTCCTGGTGGATCGACACGCCAGGAATGACCCACCCGCCGCCGTAGTCAGAGCCGGTCATCATGGGCACACCGGCCTCATCCAATATCTTCGTAACGCGCAAGGCCAGATCTTTATGGAGCTTCAGCGTTTCTCGCATCTGGGGCGTCAGGAGTTCAGCATATTGGCGCGAAAACTCCATGTACATATCGAGAACTTGCTTGGGCAGGTAGCGACTGTCAGGGGAGTGGGTAATTCGAGTTTCATCGGCAAAGCGCATCGTTTCGCCGCGAATCAGGGTCGGAGTATGCCAAGTCTGGTTCTTGGCAAACGTGGCAGCGATCTGGCGAGCCTTCGTCTCGCTGAACGAGTCGATCAGCTTGCGGGAGCGATCGAGTAACTTCGGATTCGACTTCAGCAGAAACAGAATCGGGTTTGCGACCACGAGCTTTCCTGTCAGACCGTTGAGTTCGGCGTCAGACATCTTCATTGGCGTCGGCGGCCGCAGGGTGAGCAGTGCGCGAAGAAGCCACTCCATCTTGGAGCACTTGATGAGCAACATTTCGAAAGGACCGCCAAGATGTTCGATGAAAGCGACACCCTTGTTTGAGGCCTCCGCCATATCAACTCCTGGTGACATGTGGCCGCCGTACTTCATGCCAAGACGACTTGCTTCGGTTAGCGAAGCGAAAAAGGCCTTCGGAGTTACAGAAATGGTCTTGATGAAGTCAGCGCCTTGATCTTTTTGCTTCCTAACCTCTTTCACCGCCTGCTCGGGTGTGGCAGCGTTGCCTGCGGTTAAGATCGTTCCTGGCATTTCAAGTAGCTCCGGCCCGGCTGTTCCGAAGACAAAGCCACCCTGACGGCGTTTCTGGAGCATCTCGGGGCTTCCGGCCATCTGCCGTATGCCGGTTACACCATAAGCCAGGAGAATGCCAAGATTGTTCTCAGGATGTTCCTGCTCGACGCTGTGAACATGCATATCAAGGAACCCGGGAATGACGTATCGGCCACGTGCATCCACCATCCGTATGTCCGACGATGAGACGTTTGTGCTCCCTGTCCGAATGCTTTCGATCTTGCCGCTTCTTAAGACGATCTCCGCTTCCGGGGTTAGCTGTCCTGTGTGTGTATCGACGACTGTTGCATGAATAAGGCGAAGAGGCTGGGCGTTTGAAGTCGTTGAACGGGTGGCGGAATCGATCGGCATAACGTCCTTTGCTGTCCTGTGATGCTGTACGTATGGAAGCGCAACCGCAGTAGATAAGGCCGTTGACGGTTGTTTCTATCGAATGATAGAGTGTTTCCTTAAGTTGATCAAGGAACATGAGAGCGATTTGAAATTGAGCGTGTTGAAGCTCACGCAGGGAATGCCTCGTAGCGGCAAAGGTACTCCGGTGTTCCTGGATACGTCCGATCAAGGCATGAAAGTGGCAGGAATCCGATGATAAGACATATGCTCCTCTTTCGCCTCAAGCCAGAGGTAAGCTCAGAGGCGCAGGAAATGTTGTTTGCCAAGCTGCGCGAACTACCATCTTCTTTCCCGGCGATGCGAGATTTCGAGTTGGGCAGGAACATGAGCGAACGTGATCAAACCTTCTCATACGGCATGACCGTGGCATTTGAAAGCAACGATGAACTTCAGGCTTATCTCAACAGCGAGCTTCACGAGGGCATGGTTCGCCAGTACTTCGCGCCCATTGTGGAGAGACGTGCGATCGTCACTTTTTCGATCTCTTAGAGGCATTGGAGGATGTATGGCTGCAACTGTGGTGTTGTCCAACGGCGGCGCAAATACCTTTCGTCATAGTGAGTCCTGCGACCGGCTGGTAGTGGGCACAACGGATGGCATCTTCGTTCTAAGCCGCGGTGAGTTGGAATGGACCTTGACACGTCGAGCGCTGGAAGGCATCTCGATCAGTTCCCTCACGCAACTCGAGTCCGGCACAATGCTCGCCGCGACGCATGGCGTGGGCGTCGCGCGAAGCACCGATGATGGTGAAACCTGGCAGTGGTCGAACACCGGGCTCGTGCAATACGATCTCTGGGCGGCGCGGTCGGGCCGGGTTCACGGCCGGGAGGTCGCGTTGGTCGGTTCCATGCCTGCAGCTCTTATGCTGAGCGAAGATGACGGCCTCACGTGGTGCGACCTGCCCGGTCTCCGTGACGTGCCCAGCTTTCCGCAGTGGTTCTTCCCTCCGCCGCCGCGGCTGGGCCACATTAAGGAGATCGCCTTCTTCGCGGATCGTATCTATGTCGGCATCGAGGTAGGAGCTCTTCTCGTCTCTGACGACGTGGGCAAGACCTTCCGGGATCTGAAGATCGATAAGGATGTGCGGGAGTGCGATATCCACCGTGTGCTGATCAATCCGCTCGAGCCCAACAAGATGCACGCCGCCGTAGGTCTTGTTGGGCTCATGCGGAGCATCGACGGTGGGGAGACCTGGACGAGGGATCCGGTCATGCCGTCTCTGGAGTATCCAGACGCTTTCGTTCTGCATCCGGACGACCCTGAAACGTTGTTTCTTGCCGCAGGGTATGGCTGGCCGCCGACCTGGTATAAAAGGAACCGGGCGCAGGGACGGATCGCCCGCAGCAAGGACGGCGGACTGACCTGGGAACGTCTGCTGGGAGGCTTGCCCGACGGACAACGCTCGTTGTTCAGCGCGATCTCGCTTCAAGTGCACGACAAGGGCTTCAATGTATTCGCTGTGGATACCGACGGTCAGGTCTTTGCGAGCGAGGACGGTGGTGATCGATGGACGATGATCTTTGAGACGGCTCCTGTCTCGAAGGGTGAATTCTACCGCGCGCTGGCAAAGGGACGCTCCCGCATCGCGAACGTCGACGATATGCTCGTGACCAGTGCGGCAGGAGCGCGCCTTGCGGCCGTAAAGCTGTCAGCTTGACAACATCCGGCCGCAATTCTCTTTCCCCGTCTCGTATAAGAGAAGCATGATGACTCCGAAAACGAAGCGCGGTGCGAAGACGCGGAAGAGCATGCTTGACGAAGCCACAAAGCTCTTCAGTGAACGAGGATTTGAAGGCACTTCCACGCGAGATATCTCCGAAGCCGTTGGCATCTCACTTCCCTCCATCGTGCATTTCTTCGGCTCCAAGCAGGGACTCTATGAGGCAGTCGTGGAGGGCATCGCAAAACAGATGGAAGAGAAGGTGCACGCTGCTTCAGCGTTAGCTTTGCGGACAGCGGCAAGAAGAACAACCCGTCTCGCTAAACTGAAGGCCCTGGATCATCTTCTCAGTACGCTCACAAGAACACTCCTGTCCAATCCACCCGAGTGGGCGCGATTGCTCTTGCAAGAGCAGCTCCATGCTTCAAACGCCGGAGCTTCGATTACTCGCTTCATCAGCATCCATGCGATCAACCCCCTGTCACGATTGATCGCCGGTCTTCGCAAGCTTCCGGTCGAAAGCACGCAAGTGCGCTTGGAGGTGTTCATGCTACTCGGCGGCATCGTTATCTTTCGTGTCAATCGAGTTTCGCCTTTTGAAATCCTGCATACGCCGGAGTACCCGAGCGAGATGCTGGAGGATGTAATCGCTCTCCAGAGCGCTCATCTGCACGCTATCTTCAGTCAAGACCGCAGCTAGGAAGGAGCTATTGTGATGAACAAAATTGTTTCGCGTCACGACGAAGTCGGGCTTCATCAGATTCGTCCAGAGTTGAGCGGGACGGTGATCGAGGGCGAGCAGATGACGCTGGTGCGCTGGGCTGTCGAGGCCAGTCAGCCTGCTACTGGCATTCACTCTCACGATCAACATGAGCAGTTCACGATCTTGATCGAAGGCTCCGTGGAGACAATGGTGGGAGAGGAACTACTCGTTCTTTCCGCAGGAGATGTCTGCCACATCCAGGCTGGTGTTCCGCACGGAATGACGCGGCCACTGGGTGACAGCGGCGCTGTTCTCATCGATATCTTCGAACCCCGCCGTGAAGATTACTTGGCAGCCATGAGGTCCAGCCAATGAGCGCCGTTCCTTCCACGCAGACTTCGAAACGCGATTCAGCTGATGCCTCCCTGCTCTTCCGACAGCGACTCAGGGCCGACGAACTGCTGCTTGGCTCGTTTGTGAAGACACCTACCTTTCACTACACAGAGATCCTGGCAGCCGCTGGATTTGATTTCATCCTGGTCGACCAGGAACACGCTCCCTTCGATCAGCATGCTCTCGATTGTCTAGCTCTTGCGGCAAGGGGAAGCAACCTCGCTGCGCTGGTGCGGGTTGCGAATGCCGTGCCGTCACAACTGCACGGCATCCTGGACATGGGGTTTAGCGGCGTCGTTGTTCCCCATGTCTCCTCCGTCCAAGCAGCGGAAGAGGTAGTTCGCGCGTGCAAGTTCAAGAAGGGCGAGCGCGGTTTTTCGCCTTCTGGCCGAGCCGGCAACTATGGAGCCAGAGGGGTACAAGAACACGTGGATGTTGGGGACAACTCGACCACCATCGTTGCCATGATTGAAGATCCTTCTGCTGTCGATGCGATTGATGCAATTGTCTCGGTGGAAGGCATTGACGCCATCTTCATCGGACGTGGAGACTTGGCAGTGGCGCTGGGAGAAAGCACCTTAAGCGCCCCACGATTGCAGGAAGCCGTGGCACGTGTAGTCAGCTCATGCAAAGCACACGGGAAACCGGTGGTGCTTCACGTCAGCGATGTAGGTGACGCGAAAGCAATGGCCGGGCCCCCCGTGACTGCTTTTGTCGTCGGCTCAGATCAAGGTTTTCTTCGAGCCGCTGCAAACAGAGTATATGCCGAGTTTCCGAAGAACCCTGTACGCTAGAGCGATTGTAGCTAGAGTTCTTCACCCTTGCGGTGGAACTATAACTAGAGGATCCACTTTAGGGGCAGCGCCGATTTGGCCGTCAAAGCATTTGTCAAACACTCATGCGCTGCAAATGATTGCTTACCCGAGGCCAAGCAACGCTTTTGTCTCATCAAGCGAGGTAGGCTCGCGCCCAAGCAGCTTGGCAATTGAAATTAGTCGAGAAACCAGTGCTGCACTGTTGGGCGCAAGCACTCCCTTGGACAGGTAAAGTGTGTCCTCAAGGCCTGTGCGCACATTGCCCCCGAGCGTGATGGCCGCAGTGGTGAGATCGAGATTAGCCCGGCCTATGGCGATCGACTGCCAGATCGCAGTCGGCGGCAGGCGCTTGATCGTCGCTAAGAGATTCTCCACTGTGGCCGTCATTCCCCCGCGTATACCCATCACAATCGAAAACTGCAGCGGCTCGACCAGAAAGCCTTCCTGAAGCAGGTGGAGTGCGTAGTCGACGTGGCCCGAGTCGTACACTTCAAGCTCCGCTTTCACGCCGAGTTCCATCATGCGCTCAGCCAACCGCTTCACGCCCTCCGGCGGATTGCTGAACTCAACGTTGCCGAACGTCATGGAGCAGGGATTTAAGGACGCCATGCGGGGCCGAAGTTCTACCAACTTGGCGCGTGCTTCGAGCGGAACGCCTGGACCTACACCCGTTGACACCTGCACCAGAATGGGGCAGGTGTCTTGAATGCGCGCAACCGCGTCCCGTGCGATGTCCACATCGGCTGTAGGCATTCCGCTACTATCGCGCACGTGAATGTGCGCGATAGTAGCGCCGGCTGCATAGGCTTCAGCGGCGGCAACTGCGATCTCCTGCGGCGTGACCGGCAGCCCCGGATGATCGGACTTCATGGCCATCGGGCCAGTCAACGCGGCGGTGAAAACAATCTTACTCATCAAAGCCTCTGGTTGGTATCGTTTTGTTAGTAGTCGACGCGCAGCGAGAATTGGAACTTGCGGGATGAATTGGCTACTTGGATAGGGACGCCGAACTGCGCTGACCCTACTGTCAGGCCGGGATCTCCAAACTGAACTCGGTTCATAAGGTTGAAGCTTTCGGCACGAAAAACCAGCTTTATGTCGTCGTGAATGGGTGTCGTCTTGCCAATGGAGAAATCCCAATTGTCCGTGCCCTGCGTGCGCAGTATGCCGCTGGTCCTGGGCTGATTGCCGAAAGAGTTTGCCACCACACCCGTCGCGGAAGGCGCTGAAAAGCAGGCAGTGTTGAACGTCGATTTCTGCTGCTGCGCCGCGGCTACGTACCCGATATTCGCCTTCTGTTGGCAACCCGCGGCAACGTTGGGACGCGGGGTGCCGCCACCGAAAGCAGCTGAAACCGCATTCGGAGACGAGATGAGCGCCAGAGGGAACCCGCTCTGGAATGTGTTGATGCCGGTGGCATTCCAGCCGGAAACCGCCGCGTTGCCGACGCTGCCGGCGTGACCTAGAAAGCGCTTCCCCGTTCCGAAAGGCAGGTCGAGAATGTAGCTGATCACCAATCGCTGCGGTACGTCAAAGCTGACGTAAGACCGCTCCGCGCGAAGATTGGTGTAGTCCTGGATGACACCCTCAGTGTGGGTCTCGACTTGGGACGTAGTAGACTCCGCATCTCCCAGGAATTTAGACCAACTATAGTTGCCAAGCAGGGTTCCGCCACTCTTGAAGCGCTTCGTGTAGGTGACTTGCGCAGAGTTATAGGAGGTGTCGCCGTTGAAGGGGGCAGACACATTCACGTTTTGATAGAGAGGATAGGGACGAGTGGACTGAGTTGTTGGACCGATCGTGGATGTGTCAGGAACCTGATTGATATCAAATGTGCTGTTGATGACGAGGTGCTCACCACGCGCGCCAAGGTAAGCCAATTGAATTACGGATTTATCCGGGAACGACTGTTGTACATTTGCGTTCCACTGTTCGAGGTAGGGGAAGCTGGAAAAGGGCTCGCGTCCGCTGATGTTCTGCCCAACAAAAAGGTTAGGATTGGCTGCGTAAGCGGCCCGTCCTGTCGGCTCAAGGATGGCAGTCTTGGCGACAGTTCCGGCTGTGTTGCAGCTCGTTCCTGCGACAAAACCAAGCGGCGCACACAGCAGGTTTGACGCTGGTACGAAGGTGCTGGGCGTGTTAAGAGACGAGTACTCAGGGGACGCCATGTAGGCCGTGTCTTGCGAGAGATACGCAAGCGAATAACCTGCACGGACGGTCGTGCCTGCATAGGGTGCGGCGGAGAAGCCGACGCGCGGTGAGAATAGCGTGTGGTGCGCCTCAAGATCGCCGCGGTTCGCGTAGCCGGAGGAATTAACCAGCACCAGTGGATTGGCTTGGCCGGGTATGATTACAGCGTTATCATTGTTCTTTTCGTAGAAGCTGCCTGGAAGTTCATAGCGGACGCCGGCGGTAATGGTGAATTTGGGCGACACACTGAAGGTGTCGCTAACAAATATGCCAGCGTAGTGATTTAGTACGCTCACCGGCCGGGTTGTTGTAAAGCCTGTTGGAGATGCGGCGAACTGGCCGGAAACAAAGTCCGCAACCGGCGTCGCGCCGGATGTGGGAATGACGAGATTCGTGGGAGGCCCACCAGGTGTGCCGCAGTACTTGTTCAATACCGTGTGGGACGAGTCCTGAAAGGTCACAGAGTTGGCGCCGCTAACCGGAATGCAGGCCGTAGAAGTCCCCGCGAAGACAAAGGCGGATCCAAGGAATGGATAGTTGTAAAAGTATTCTTCGCCCTGCCGGAACTCGGCACCCAAATTGATAGAGTGACGCCCAAGCAATTTAGTCACATTGCCGGATAATGTGTACAGGTTGAGTGGCTGCTGAGCGCCTTGCTGGAGGCCCGTGTAGGGAAAGGTGGTGTTGTTGGTGATAGCGATGTCCTGGAAGTAAGGTGCGATCTCCCGGGAAGCTCCGGCCCAGAAACCGGCCTGGCTGGCACCATCAAACTGCGCAACGTTCACGTTCGTGTTGCCAGGCGTTAGATAGCTGAAGTAGCGAAGGTAGGACAACCGCAAGTCGATGACCGAAGTTGGATTGACGTTAATCGTATCGCCCAGGACGTACTGTGAGGCCGTGGCCCCTACGCCGGTAAACGATTGTGGTCCAACAGGATTGTTGAAAAACTGAGTAGGCGGCTGAGTTCGATCAAAGCGCGTATACCGTGCGAAGAGCTTCTGTCGCTCGCTCAGGTTGTAATCGACTCGGAGCGTTTCCTGGTTAGTAAATGCGCTGGCCTTTCCGTTCGCCAGATAATTAACCGCGGCACCACCGTTTGTAACGTTCGGCGCAGGAAAATAATGAAGTGTGTTGGCCAGGTAGTAGGCTGTAGGATCAGCCACGGCGTCACCGACATTGACCGGGGCGCCGATACAGAATTTGTTGAGCACGCCGCCGCACTGAACCTGATTGTATGCCGCAAAGGCGTAGACGCCGGGCGCCACCTGCGGCCCGAGTGTCGGAACCGGGTTGACGATCTTGGGATCGGCGGTGAAATCGCCTTGCAACTCTGCGGGGGTTGGAACGCGACCCGTGTTGATTACGCCGTTAGCGACGCGATACCCTTCATAAGAGCTGTAGAAAAAAGCTTTGTCTTTCTTGATCGGCCCTCCTATCGTGGCACCGAACTGATTCTGGTTGAACTTAGGGCGTGCGATGCCGTGGAGATTGTTAAAGAATTCGTTGGCATTCAGGACGGTGTTGCGAAAGTACTCATAGAAGCTGCCATGCAGCCCGTTGCTTCCTGACTTCGTGCCAAAGCTGACGAGACCACCGCCGAACTGGCCATACTGCGGGTTGATAACGCTGGATTCGACACGGAACTCCTGTACCGCATCCTGTGTGATGATGAAGGCGATCGCATTGCCTTCAGTAGCGTTGAGGGGAGCGCCGTCGAGATAAACGGAGCCCTGAGAGGCCAGTCCGCCGGCAATAGAATAGTTCCCAAAGCTGTTGGCATTTGTGAAGGCGCCGCCATTTGCATTGTTGCTTGCCGCGCCATTCGTGCCTCCCTGCGGAACGACACCCGGCGTAAGTGCGACCAGATTCATGGCATTCCGCCCGTTCAGCGGGGTGTCTTCCACCTGTCGGCCTTCGATGACCTGGCTTATTGTAGGTGTCGTCTCCTCCAGCAAGCTCGCGGAAGCATCCACCGTGACAGATTCCGAGATGGTGCCTACTTCCAGCGCATAGTTCAGGGTCACCTGGGCTTCAATCTGGAGGTCGATGCCCTGCTTGACGCTTGTCTTAAATCCCTGCATCGTGACGGTAGCCGTGTAGGCTCCGGGCAGCAGTCCAGAGACACGGTAGAGACCATCCCCTGTCGTCGTCGCGCTGCTCCCCACGCCTGTCGCCGTGTTGGTATACGTCACAGTGGCGTGTGGCAGCTTCGCACCACTTGAATCCATAACGTAGCCGCTTACCGTGGCTGCAGTGTTCTGGGCGGCAGCCCGACCGTGGGACATCAGCGCGAACATCAACGGACAGAGAGGCAGAAGTCGCCGAAAAGATGGTTGCATGCGGTAGTTCATCAAGGATAGGTCCGTTCTCGCCGCACAAGGCGACGTAAGAGATACCAAAGAAGCGGCGCGCTCAGAACGCTATTGGGTAGAACTTGTTTGGCGGAAAGGAGATTGCACCAAGCCAACAGAGATTGTCAAGCGGCAAGTGCAATGTGCACAAGCTGTCGATAGGACGTCGACGCAAAGCGTCTCATCACCTGTGTCTATTGGGCTTGTGGAGCGCGGACGGTTCGTCATCTAAGTAAGGGAATCTGAAACTTGTTGACAGAGTCTTCTGCGAGCTACAGGCCCCTGCTGAACTATAGAGCATAAGCGTTCGCCCTAGGCACCAAGACGGCCAGCGTGACTGTAGGGGTTTTACGCTCAAATCGTGGTAAGGGCTTTTATGGTCCAGCACGGGTGTTTGGCAGGATTCAGTTCTCTAATGTTTACAGAACGAGAGTCCGGCGTGGCCCTGCGCGCATTGATTACGCAACCCTAGAGAGTTGGGCCAAGTTGTCCGGGCTGCGCCATGAGAATCTTGCTCTGAACATCTTGACAAAGCTCTGTTCCGGGGAGCAAGCTTTCACAGCATGACGGGTGAACGAAAATGTTCGTTCACTCCGCCACTAGTTAGAGCTTTGACAAAGACAGCCACTAGTTAGAGCTTTGACAAAGACAGCACGGGTTGATTTCGGCATTAAGTCCCGAGATTCAGATCCCGTTCAGGAGACGATGATGATGCAAGCAGTTTTGTCACCCACTCGCGAGAATACTGCTGTTCGTCAGGACGGACCAGCACTTCTCAAGCCCATCACCCAAAGCGGTACGGTAGACGTGAGCGATATCGCTCATCTGTCCCCGGACGAACTTCGGAAGCTTCTCGTTGAACGGGCAAGCGCCCTGCGTCCGTTGCTCGAAGCCAACGCAGCCGAGACTGAGAAGAACCGTCGCGTAGTCGAGGAGAATATCTCGGCGATCCGCGAGGCGGGGCTATTCAAAATCATGGTTCCAAAACGTTTCGGCGGCTTGCAAACCGATATGCGAACGATGCTGGAGGTATCTGAGGCCCTCGCCAAGGGTGATGGCGCGACTGCATGGGCTACGACGCTGATGAATGTCTGCTCGTTCTTTGCTGGCATGGCTTCGGCTCAAGCGCAGAACGACGTTTGGGGTGAGAATCCCGAAGCGCGCATTGCCGGCGTTTTCGCCCCTTCGGCCACGACGCGCAAGGTAGACGGCGGCTATGTCGTGAATGGCAAATGGCCGTGGTCCAGCGGGTGCCTGCACTCTAATTGGGTGCTGATGGGTATTCCGGTAGTGAACGAGGCTGGCCAACTGGTTGATCAGGGCGCCGCACTCATCCCGATTGAAGAGTGCACGATCGAGGACACCTGGTTTGTGGTTGGCATGAGAGGCTCCGGCAGCAACACGGTGGTCGCCGAAGAAGTCTTTGTTCCCGATCACCGCATCCTGTCCATCTCGCAGACGCTGGCAGGGAACGCGCCAACTCCATACAAGGAGGAGATCCTCTATCGCTGCGCCTTCATGCCGGTTGCGGCGCTGATCCTCGCCGGTCCCATGCTGGGTCTGGTCAAAAGGGCGCATGAATTCGTTCTTGAGAAAGCCACCAAGCGCACCATCTCCTACACCTTCTATAAGAACCAGACTGAGTCGCCCAGCTTTCAACTCGCGGTTGCGGAGGCCGGAATGATTGTGGATACGGTCCGGATGCATGTGATGCGTGCGTGCGACGACGTTTGGAATGCCGCGGTCGAGAACCGCATGATGAGCTACGAAGAGCGCGCCCGGGTCCGGATGGATACCGGCTATGCCGCTAAGACGGCCCGCGAAGCTATGGACATCCTCCTCTCCGCGCATGGAGCTTCGTCTTTCGCGGAATCCAGCCCCTTGCAGCGCATGTGGCGCGATCTGGAGACCTGCAGCCGACACGCCGTGGTGCACCCCGAAATCAGCGCCGAGGTTTACGGCAAGGCGCTGGTCGGCATCGAGGGCGGCGTCACTATGATGGTGTAAGCGGCCTTTTGTTTTGTTCTATCGAGTTTCCTTTGAGAAAGGTAAGAGATGCCTAAAGCTTTCCGACTCGCATACTGCGAGTTTTCTTCTCCAAACCTCGAGCAAGGGCTTGCGTACTACAAGGATCTACTCGGGGCCACTCTGGTGGAGACGAGCCCGGACGGTGCACTGTACCTGAGCCTCGGGCTGGACCATCACAACATCGTTCTCCGCCCCGGCCCCGAAGCGGGCCTTCTGGCGACTGGCTTTCAACTGAGCGCAGGCGTCGATCTTGACCAGCTTCAACAGGAGATCTCCGCTGCAGGTTTTAGCGCCACGATTAAGGACAACGTAAGGCCGGGTGTTGAGAAACTCTTGGAAGTCTCGGTCGCGGGACACCAGTTTCATTTGTTCCCGCAGATAGCGATGCCGGCGCCCCGTTTTCCGTCGCACGGCATCGCACCCATCCGGCTCGGCCATATTGCAATCACCACACCCGCAGCCGACACGCTCGTCCGGTTTTTCGAAAAGACGCTGGGCTTCTATGTGACGGACTGGTTCGAAGGTGTGGCCACTTTCCTTACCTGCAACTATGACCACCACACCGTGAACGTTATCGGCGCGCCCATCACCAAGGCGCACCACATCGCTTTTGAGCTGCGCGATAGCGGCCATCAGTACTATGCTTCCGATCAGCTCGTCAAGGCTGGCAAGACGATCGTTTGGGGGCCGTCCCGCCACACCGCCGGACACAACTACGCGTCCTACCACTACGACCCTGATCACACCTTGGTCGAGTTCTACACCGACATGGACATTTACCTTCCTGATGCCGGCTATTTCGAACCAAGGCCATGGCATGAGCAGCTCCCACAAAAGCCACGCATCTGGCCGCTAACACAGATGAATGCTTGGGATACCAAGTATGAGTTTGATTTCACCAAGGCGTAAAAACAGATAGGGCATCATTCCGCAACCGTTTTTCTCAAAAGCTTCAGTCAAAGTGCATTCTCCTTGGAAGAGAAGGGTCGGTACAGAGCGGAAACGCCAAGCGACTCCTTCCGACGCTTGCGCAAAGGTTAGCATTGGCAGCTCAGCAAGCTTATCGATGGCCCAATGGACCAACTTCTATACCACTGACCAGAACGGCAGCAACTTCGATGGCAAACGTTAGCAGGAATGACAGAGATGGTAAATGATGAGTATATTCCGCTGATTGTCGGCCT
>CAXTRZ010000006.1:21280-25856 GCA_964246715.1 uncultured Acidobacteriaceae bacterium
CGATGCGCCCATCATCTTCAACCGAGCGGCTCCTGAAAGCGGTCCTCCTCGAAGTGGAAGCCTGTGGGGCACGAACGCTGTTACTGGATGGATCGGCGCTCATTTTACCCTTGTACGCTCCGCACTTGGAAGAACGCACCGACGCCGCGCGGACACTGGTTGAGGCAGTACGTACTGCAGATGGCGTTATCCTGGCATCGCCGGGCTATCACGGCACCATTTCGGGCCACATGAAAAAACGCTCTTGATTACATCGAAGACCTCAGCAAGGATCACCGGCAGTATCTGGACGGCCGCGCAGTAGGCTGCTGCGCCGTTGCCGCCGGCTGGCAGGCCTCCGTCACAACCTCGGTGCGCTGCGGAGCGTTGTTCATGCCCTCAGAGGCTGGCCTACCCCGATCGGCATCGCCGTGAACTCGGCTGAAACAGTATTCAACGCGGATGGGTCGATTGCCAAGCCCGATCTCCAGCGTATGATTTTGTTGTTGGCGCGTCAGGTCGTCGAGTTCGCGAAGATGCGGCACCTTCAGGGCGCATGATGACTCGGCTCGGCGGACCTGGCAGCAGGACGATTTCACGAGCGGGAGGTCTGCGTGAGCAGTAGCAATCTAGCGGTATTGGAAAAGCCGCTTAAGAATGGAACGCGTGCCCAGGCTAAGCAGGCGAGCCACGACAAGATAAGCATGGCTGCGCGGAAGCTTTTTTCGGAGTACGGCTACGAAGCGACGACCCTTCGCCAGATTGCCGATGCAGCCGGCCTCGCATTAGCTACGCTTTTCAATCACATCAGCGACAAACGCGACCTCATTTACCTCATATACAACGATGAGCTTGAGGAATTGACTTACAAAGCCATTGCCGCTCCACGGCCTTGGCAGAATTTCGAAGAAAAGATACTTACGATTTCTGAACTATTCTTTCGCTTATACGCAGGCGAACCGCTTTTGGCGCGCATTCTTCTGAGCGAAGTGCTGCAGGAGGAGCCGGGAACTCATCTGAAGCGTCACTGGGATCTCCGCAAATTGCTGATTAGTGAACTCGTGAAGCTTGCGGCTGCGGCTCAGGAAACAGGAGAACTGAAATCGGATCGATCTGCCGAAGAGATTGGGCAGAGTGTGTTCTTCGCGTACAACGGCTCATCTCGATGGTGGATCGCATCTCCCTCGCCCAGTTGGCGGTCCGGACAGCGCCTATTTCATAACATGCTCTCCATGATGCTCAACGGCATTAGGAGCAATCCGCTTCACTTGCAGGCAAGCCGCATGACGAAACCCAGCTCCAGCAAGGGCCAAGCTAGGCGGTGATTCCGAGAACAGGTTATATCAACACCTCGGAAATGAAGAGTTACCTACATGACAGTTCTGTCCATGCATCGACTCGCGCACCCTCCGGTAAGCGTCTAGCCAGCAGGGGCATCGGCACCTCCTTCCACAAGTGCCAAGCCATGTCGAGGCCGTCGGCTACCACTGCTTCCGCCGCGTAATACGAACTCCACAACGCCGAGCTAAACGAGCAGACCCGAAAGCTTGGCTTTCAACGAAAAGGTTCGTCGACAGTCAACCTGCTTCGGGTTTACAATCGATACGTCGAGTAAGGGGACTTTGATGCCAATGATAGAAGCTCAAGAAATGATCCACGCTCCGCTTTCCGATCTCACCCAGGATGAAATTCTCCTCAAAGAGACCGTCCGCAGGTTTGCGAGAGCGGAAATCGCTCCTTTGGTCCGCGAGATGGATGAAGCGCAAAAGGTAGCGGGCGCGCTTGTTTCCAAACTGTTTGCTCAGGGCTTTATGGGAATCGAAGTGCCGGAGGAATACGGCGGCGGAGGATCTTCATTCTTCAACTCTATCCTTGTCATCGAGGAACTTTCCGCTGTCGATCCTGCCGTCGCGGTCATGGTCGACGTGCAAAATACGCTTACGGTCAATGCGCTGCTTCGCTGGGGCAGTCCTGCGCAGAAGGAGGCGTTCCTTCCGCGCATTGTGACGGACTTGGTCTGCTCGTATGCCTTGAGTGAAGCATCTTCCGGCTCAGACGCCTTCGCACTCGCGACAACAGCCAGAAAGGATGGAGACGGGTACGTACTGAACGGCAGGAAGCTGTGGATTTCGAATGCGGCTGAAGCGGGTCTCTTCATCGTGTTTGCGACGCTGGATCCTTCGCTGGGGTACAAGGGCATTACTGCATTCCTGGTCGAGCGCGACATGCCCGGATTTTCGGTTGGCAAGAAGGAAGACAAGCTGGGCATTCGCGCTTCTTCCACCTGCGAGCTGTTGTTGGACGATTGCCGCGTACCGACGGTCAATGTCCTAGGAGAAGTTGGCAAGGGCTATAAGATTGCCATCGAGACGCTGAACGAAGGTCGCATCGGCATTGCGGCACAGATGCTTGGTCTGGCCGCGGGCGCGTGGGAACACGCGAAGCAGTACACCTCAGAACGCAAGCAGTTCGGCAGGTCGATTTCCGAGTTTCAGGCCGTTCAGTTCTCCTTGGCTAAAATGGCTACGGAAATTCAGGCCTGCCGCCTCATGGTCTACGATGCGGCCCGGCGTAAGGTTGCGGGTTTGCCCTATGTGACGGAAGCAGCTATGACGAAATATTTCGTCTCGGAAGCGGCGGAACGGATTGCCAGCACCTGCGTCGAACTCTTTGGCGGCTACGGATTTGTAAAGGACTATCCGGTGGAAAAACTTTATCGCGACGCAAAGATCGGTCGCATCTACGAAGGCACCTCGAACATGCAGCTCGCCACCATCGCGAAGCAAGTACTCAACCAATGATCTTCTAATGGGCTCGAGTCGCTACTTCCAAGGTCATTTGTTCAAAGTAGCGTACTCTTTCAAAATTTGAGCGCTTGTGTCTACGTGCCATTGCCGGAGAAAATTACGTCGCCCTTGCACACGGGATGGCTTGCCCCGCCTCTGCGCATTAACGCCTGAGAGTTGGAAGCCGCCTGTCCGAGACATGCAAGCGCTTCGAATCGCGAGCAATTCTGTGTAAGACAAGCGCAAAACTGTCTCACCGCAATACCTCGAAAATATGTGATGGGTGTTATCAGACATTCATAAATGTAATCACACAAGCTTTACAAGCGTATTTACTCGAGCTGACCCTGGGGCCCATGACAGAACTATCGCAACTCGCGGAGCGGAATGTTGCTTCCATCTTTGATGAACGAGACGGAAGAAACGCAGGGCTGCGTTGAAAGATCAATGGACTGCAGACGCTGTATTTTGGAGTTCCGGAGGCACTTACATAAGTTATCAAGCCATCGAACGAGCGTTCTCTAGCCTCTTGCGAAGTTACCTGAATTCAACTTTACTCTCATAGGAGAGGTCGACGAGATCCCCGATGCCGCGCGGATGCGTTGGTCTTTCGGTGCGGCCGGTACTCCGCCCGCCATCACCGGCATGGACGTGATTGTGGCAACGAACGGGCGGATCGCGGCGATGTACAGGTTCCTGGACGGTACTGAACTTTGACGATCTGGCAAGAGGAAGTTGACCCGAAATTTCCTTCTCTGCCTACTTAGGCCCTGATGTAGCTCTGAGCTATAGTCTGCCGCCACGTTGCATACCCCTTTTACCTGACGAAATGGCTGTTCTGCCATCCTGTCTGATGTTCTCACAACCCTTGTTTACGAGAACTTGCGGCAATGGGCCGAGGATGTCCTGAGAACTCGACAGATCGTGTCGGCTATGCAAGTAATGGTGTTTACGATGGCGCTGGATACTCGCAGTCAAGGGCTTGTGTTGGCTCTAATCCATGCTTCGACATGACGACGCAACTCAGATAGGGGCACATTGCCTTCTTCGAGAACAACATAGTTGAAGGCCTGCAGGTGAAAGTGCGAGCCAAGCTGCTGCTCAGCCTGCTGACGAAGCGCTTTGATTTCCAGAGCACCAGAGTCATAGGCGGTGAGCTGGCCCGGCATGACGGCGATACGGTCAATCAAGTCGTTTGCGGTTTGAGGGCTGTACTGCCCCGTAGTCATGAGGTAGTCGATCGCCTGCTGATGGGTCCAGTGCAGTGCGTTCAGGCCAGGATCAATCACCATGCCATGCGCCGGCCAAACGCGACGCTCTATTAGCGCATCGGGCGTAGCGAGAATGCCAATCTCTTCGGCCATGCCCTCGGCGTAGCGTGCCCAACCTTCGGCATATGCGGCATTTCCCACGATTTTGGAGAGCGGTGTCTCCGGCTGGAGTTCGCGGGCAAGCGCGATCTGGAGATGATGTCCGGGTAAAGTCTCGTGAGCCACCACAAGATCACCGTGGCCGCGAGTCTCGGTTTTCCAGTCGTTCAAGTTGATGCGGTACACAGCAGGGAGAGTCGCATTCGGGTTTGCTTCCATGCGGGAGCTGGCACCTGCTGCCTCTTCAAACGGCCGAAGTGGCTCGATAATGACAGGCTGTGTGGGCATACGGTCGATGACGCGGGAAGTGGTCAACGCACGGGCGCGGGCAAGGGTGACACGAGAGGAAGCAAGGAGATCTTCTCGACTTGTGTAGTGGCTGGCTGGGTCGGCGCTGGCGGCAGCCAAGGTGGCTGCGAGGGTGGTGGTATGGTACTGTTC
>CAXTRZ010000007.1:0-11734 GCA_964246715.1 uncultured Acidobacteriaceae bacterium
CATCAGTTGGCATCTCTGGCAGAGTTTGTTCAACGGCGACCCTTCGACGCTTGGCAAGAACGTGTTGATTGCCGGAACGCCGTTCCAGGTTGTCGGCGTGCTCCCCCGGAACTTCTACTTTCCCAAGGCCAACGAACTCGCTTCATCTCCTGTAGCCGGCCGGCGGCCCGAAGACGAGATCATCACCCCTCTAGCCATCGATCCCAACAGCAGCTACGGCTGGAACAGCGACTATGGCAACTACGTTGCTCTCGGCCGGCTCAGGCCCGGGGTATCCATCGCTCAGGCGACACAGGATCTCAACGTCGTCCAAGACGATATCGCCCGCCAGATCCCGCCCGGCCAACTGGATGGGCCACCCAAGGGCGCTCTCTCCAGCTATATTCAGCCGATGAAGGAGGTTCTCGTCGGCCGCACCGCTGCGCGTCTCTGGCTGCTGATGGCGGCTGTCTTCAGCGTTCTGCTCATCGCCTGCGTCAATCTTGCGAACGCTCAACTCGCGCGGCTCGTCAGCCGCGACCGCGAGACGGCTGTCCGTGCTGCCTTGGGAGCTTCCGCAGCGCGCCTTCTGCAAAGCGCCATCGCCGAAGCCGCGATTCTCTCCTTACTTGGCGGAGCCTGCGGCATCGCTCTGGCTCTCCTGGCTGTTCATCGCTTCGCCAGCTATGCTGAATTGGCCATGCGTCGCACCGGCGCAATCACCCTCAGCCTGCCTGTGCTCGCGCTCTCCGTCTTCCTCACCGTCGCATCCGGCGCCATCTTCGGCGTGCTTCCGGCGCTGCGTCTCCTTCGCATTGACCCACAGCACGCGCTGCAGGGCAGCAGGAGTACGATTGGATCCAAGCGCAGCAGCGCGCTACGCCGCTGGCTCGTCGGAGCTCAGGTCTTCGCCTGCACCGCCCTCCTTTTGCTCTCAGGCCTCTTCGCCAGGAGCCTCGCCAAGCTCTCCACCTTTGATAAGGGCTTCTCCACCGCGAACGTGATCGCCGCTGATGTCTTTTTGCAAAACAAAGAGTTTACCGAGGATAAAGATCGCGCAAGTTTTGATGACGGAGTTCTCGACAAGCTGCGCTCTCTTCGCGGCGTACATTCTGCCTCGCTCATAAGCTACATGCTTCTCAATGGCGATGGCTGGATCGATGGCGTGACTCCCAAGGACAACCCCAACGCGGGTTCCCTTGCAAATTTTCGCTGGGTCGGTCCAGACTACTTCACCATACTCAAGCAGCGCATGGTGGAAGGCCGCGCGATTGATGCTCACGACCGTACCGCAAAGAATGCTGTCATCTCCCAGGCTACGGCCCAGGCAGTCTGGCCTGGTGAGCCTGCCATTCATCGCCAGTTCCTCCACAATGGAAGCGCTTACACCGTCGTCGGCGTTGTCTCGGATGCACACAGCACCTCGCTCCGAGACGCCCCAGGAAACATGGTCTATCTTCCCTACTGGGATAACCCACCGTATAGCACGTATTTTCTGATTCGGAGTACGGAAGATCCCGCGCTACTCAGCCAATCCATTCGCAATGCGATCTGGAGCTACAATCCCAGCGTCACCATCGCCCGCGTCCACACGCTGGACTCGCAAGTCTCTGACTCTTTGTCGCCGGAGAGCCTGGAGACGGGAATCTTCCTGGCGTTCGGCGGTGCGGCTCTGCTTCTGGCGCTGCTTGGCATCTTCGGCACCCTAAGCAACGCCGTGGAGGCTCGCACGCAGGAAGTCGGCATTCGTATGGCGCTCGGCGCCACCCGCCAAAGCATCTACAGCCTGATGTTGCAAACCATCCTGGCGCCGGTTGGCTTAGGTCTCACTCTGGGCTGTCTTGCAAGCTTCAGCGCCGGCAGAAGCCTGTCCGCTCTCCTGTACGGCACCTCTCCTACCGATCCAGCCGTTGTTGTCCCCGTTCTATCCCTCTTCCTTCTCGCGGCGGTGGTTGCTACCTATGTTCCCTGCCGCCGTGCCGCCATGACCGAGCCGACGGAGCGTTGCGGACGGAGTGAAGGTTCGTGAACCAAGGAAAACTGGAATCTGTAGTCAGAGAGGACGGTTGCTAGAATTCTTCTTATGGCTACGCTGACTGCGCTTTCTTCTGAGGTTCTTGCCAAGTACCAGCCGGTGATTGGGCTGGAGGTTCACGTTCAACTGCTGACCGAATCCAAGGCCTTTTGCGGGTGCGTGAACAAGTATGGCGGCGAGCCTAACACGCATGTGTGTCCGACGTGCCTGGGGCTGCCGGGGGCGCTGCCCGTGCTCAATCGCAGGGCGGTGGAGTTTGCGGTGCTGGCGGCGAAGGCGATCCACTGCGAGATCCGCGAGACCAGCGTGTTTGCGCGTAAGAACTACTTCTATCCGGACAATCCGAAGGGCTACCAGATCTCGCAGTTCGACAAGCCGATTGCGGAGAACGGCTGGCTGGAGGTGCCGGAGGGCGATGGTTCGACGGGCGTGACCAAGCGCATTGGCGTGACGCGGCTGCACATGGAAGAGGACGCGGGCAAGAGCCTGCACGACGGGTTCATGGACTCGGTGACGAAGACGTACATCGACCTGAACCGCTGCGGCACGCCGCTGGTGGAGATCGTCAGCGAGCCGGACCTGCGGACGGCGGATGAGGTCTTCGAGTACCTGACGCGGCTGAAGGAGATTCTGTTGTACACCGGGGTGAGCGACTGCAACATGGAAGAGGGCAGCCTACGCTGCGACGCCAACGTGAGCGTGATGTTGAAGGGAGCGAAGCAGTTCGGGACGAAGGCCGAGGTGAAGAACGTCAACAGCTTCCGCTACATTCGCGCGGCTGTGGAGTATGAGATTGAGCGGCAGATTGGCGTGATTGAAGACGGCGGGCGCGTGGTGCAGGAGAGCCGCTTGTGGAACAACGCGGAGGGGCGGACGTACAGCATGCGGAGTAAGGAGCAGGCGCATGACTACCGGTACTTTCCGGAGCCGGACCTGCTGCCGCTGGTGGTCGGCGCGGAGTGGCAGGCGGAGATTTTGAAGGCGCTGCCTGAGCTTCCGGAGGCTCGGCGGGCGCGGATGGAGGCGGAGTACGGCATCACCGCGCAGGACGCGATGACGTTTACGGCGACACGAGCGTTCGCGGACCAGTTTGAGGCGGCGGCGAAGAAGGCGAAGAGCCCTCGGCGGGTGGCTGCGCTGCTGACGAGCGAGATTACGATGCGGGTGCGCGCGGCGGGGATCGAGATGGAGGCCTCGCCCATCACGATGGACGGGCTGGTGCTAGCCGCGGATCTGGCAGAGTCGGGCGAGCTTTCGAGCAAGATGCTGAAGCAGTTGCTCGATACGGCATTCGCCAACGGCGAGGACTTTCCTGTGGTGTATGAACGCGAGAAGCCGCAGCAGATCTCGGACACGGGCGCGATTGAGGCGATGATCGATGAGGTGATCGCGGCGAATCCAAAGCAGGTGGATCAGTATCGCGGGGGCAAGAAGACGGTCAGCGCGTTCTTCGTCGGGCAGGTGATGAAGGCGAGCAAGGGGCAGGCGAATCCGGCGGTGCTGAACGAATGGGTAGTCAAGAAGCTGGATCAGGCGTAGGGCAAACGATCGACCGCGGATTGACCACGGATCGACGTGGATTGAAACGAAGGAAGGGTTCACGTCCGTTTCTTCAATCCGTGTTTCCCGTTTTTCTCCGCGGTCTGTCTTCGTTTGCCGAACTTAAGGTCTAATAGGGCGATGCGTTCTCGGTCTGCGATTGGCGTGGTTGGATTGGGGCTGGTGTGCGCGGCGACGGGCTGCGGACTGGCCCGTAAGGCGCGCGTGGCGGAGACAACGCCGGCTCAGGCTTCCGGAGATGCGCCCAACGCGCTATCCAGCCAGATGCCGGCGAACACCGTCATGCTTTCGGCGATGATGCGGGAGCTCTCCGCGCAGCCGGGATTTACGGAGAGGTTTCTGGCTGAGGTGCAGGGCGGCACGAAGAAGGCCGGCGCCGCGCTGCTGACGCCGGAGTTGATTCATCATCTGCGCGAGATGATCCTGGGCAAGCAATGGGAGGGGCTGGACCGCTTTCCCGGCTGGACGATGCGCGAGATCAACCCGACGGTGCGCGTGGCCGGGCATGTCGCTGGCAAGGATGGCAAGGTGGACAGCATGGCCACCGCAGGCGGGGCGCCGAGTGGACGTCCGGCCGATCCTGCGTCGCGAAAGAGCGCGCTAGCGTATCTCGATCTGGGCGAGTACGGCCCGGACCGCAGCGGCACGGTGTCGCTGGATGAACCGGCGAACGGCAAGCCCTTCAACACGGCGGAGTACGTCAGCGAGGTGGGGGCGGGGGTGACACGCGGCGACGGTCCGAATCCGGAGCGTGCGCCGCATCATGCCGAAAGCCAGCGGCTGGCGGATGTGCTCAACCGCCTGAGCCTGAACGGAAGCGATGGAGCGGCGGCGTTTCAGGCCAGCTTCGGCGGCAGGGTGGCGGGCTCGCCGCAGGATCTGATCGCGGCGATTGCGGGCAGCGGCCATCAGGTCAAGGTGGCGGACTCGCGCTACTTCGCCAACTTCGGCCACCTGCACTACAACGGCAAGGATGTCATGATGCCGTTCTGGGTGAACTCGCTGATTGTTGTGCCGGGGACCAAGCGGCCGCTGCTGGTGCCGGTCTCGCATGCGGAGTACGAGTGGTTTATCACCGGGCCGAAGCTGAATGCGGAGGTCAGCTTCTACTTCGGCATCGACGGCAAGGCCGAGTTCCGCACCATGGACCAGCTTGATCAGGCGTGGGTGATGAATCGGCATGCGCATGAGTATGCGGGCGCACAGGCGCTCGAGGTTACGCGCCTGGCCGGACGGCTGGTGCAGGCGTATCAGCATCAGCACCAGGCACGGCCGCAATTGCCCTTCGGCGGCTATTACGCGCTGGGCGTTTGCCAGGATGTCGTTGCGGCCATCGAGTTGAAGATGACCGGCAGGACCACGCTCTTTCCGAACACAGCGGACGCGGCGCTCTTCAACGATGGGCGCGACGCCGAGGTGAATGCGCTGATCCGCGCGATTCCGAAGGACCGTATGGGACGGCCGCCACAGACAGAGCGCATCTTCGGCTCGCTGCCCACGGGTGACACCGATGAGGAGCTGGCGAAGATCACGATTCCAGGACTGGGCGCGGATCTGATCGCGGTGCACGATGCCTGGACCACGGGCGACCTTCGCCGTATTCGCCCAAGGTGGGAGGTGTGGGCGAGCCGCGGCGCCGCGGCGCTCGGAGTGGCGTTGGGGTTTGGGCTAGTGTGGTGGCTGAGGCGGCGGCGATCGTCGCAGCGGTAGCCGAGCACCATTTCTGGTGCAACCCTCAAGATGTACGAAGGTCTCTTACTCTTCAGAGAGGTGATGAACGATGGCGACCAAGAAGAATGCGGCGCGGAAGTACTCGCCTGCAGCCGGAGAGAGCGTTGAGCGCGAGATGAAGGCGATGAAGGAAGGCAAGCTGACCAGCGGACGCAGCGGCAAGAAGGTTACAAACCCAAAACAGGCGATCGCGATCGGGTTGAGCGAGGCTCGCGCGGCGGGGAAGAAGGTTCCGCCACCGCCGGGTAAGTCTGCCGCGAAGAAGACATCCGCGAAGAAGACTGTGGCCAAGAAAGCTTCGGCGAAGAAGGCCGCCGCGAAGAGGTCTCCAGCAAAGAAGAGCGCAGCAAAGAAGTCCACTTAGTCCGGCTTACTTGTTATCGCTGGAAGCGCTGCTCGGCGAAGCTGCCGCAGGAGCCGGTGCTGCAGCTGCAGGAGCCGCGATGGGCGCGGCAGTGGCTCCATCCTTGGCGGCGGGCGTGGATGATCCCTCGCTTGTGCCGCCCTCACTGGATGCAGCGGCCGGTTTGGCTGAGCCGTATCCATCCGCATACCAGCCACCACCCTTCAACGAGAACGCCGGTGCGGAGATGACACGCTTCAGCGCGCCTCCGCAGTGCGGGCAGGTGGTGATCTCGGGGTCAGAGAACTTCTGGATCTTCTCCGTATGGCGATGGCAGGCGGTGCATTCGTACTCGTAGAGCGGCATGTTCAGTGTCCCTCACTTGAGTTTACTAAAGGACATGCCGCTCGAGCATTGCGTGTTGCTGCCGATCTTCGATTAGACGGCCCCTGAGCTCCAGAAGCCGGCCAGGTGGGCTATGCGGCCTTCTTCGTTCAATCGTGCATAGCTGTGGCCCGTGACGAGTTCAGAGCCATCCTGGTTCAGTTGTGTCCACTCGATAAGCACCTGCCCGTGCTGCTGCCGTAACCAATTCATCCGGAAGCGGTGACCTGGAAACCTCCTCTGGAAGCCTTCGATATGAGTTAACAGATTGCGAAGCTCTCTGCCTTGCACCCCAGGATTGGTGAACACCACATCCTCCGCGAGGCTAGAGCGAAGCAGGCGTTCTTGCTCGGCTTGAGAGATTGCGGCAAAGGCATCAAGATAGTTTGTAAAGATGCTTTGTAGATCATTGTCGGTCATCCTAGATCCTTTCTCATTGATGCAAAATGTATGCGCGTCCTCACCACCTCAACGGTAAGCTACAGCTGCTCTTCCGATCGATGATCAGCAAGCCAGAACTTGACACCGATCGGTCAAATCCGTTTGCTCCATCTCTTGACCCGATCCGCCTGCTGCGCCCGCAGGCGACGCTGTGGGACGCTATTCGGGCAAACGGACGTTCGTCGATTTTCTACGCCTGACATAACGTTAATACGGAGGATCCCCTTACACGCATTCAGCTTCAGCTTTGAGTGCGTTAAGCCAATGCTGAAGATGGTCGCCAAGCTTCTGGCTGCTGTATAACATGCCGATTAGAAAACCCGCAGAAGACTCCGTAAAGGAGACCTCTGTTTCATCTACGCCGGCAGCCCTTATGTCCCAACGAGTGATCCCTTTGTAGCCCGCCATCGTGCCGTAAAGCATTACCAGCTCTCCATGAACCACTTTTGCGATGCGAAGCCTATGTTTAACAAGCCCTCCGTAGGTCAGTTTGGACCCTTGAGCAAACGGACCCTCCAGCGTGGCTCTCTTCAGATAGGGATACCATCGCTCCCAATCGGACACTCCAATCAACAGGCTCCAGATGTCTTTGAGCGGAGCGGCAATGCGAATGGAGAGAGCTGCCTGTATTGGAGCGTTCGGAATCATCTGTCCTTCAGCCGCAGCATGTGCAAGCTCGTTCATCGTCATCGCATCACCTCGTGTTCCCGGCAACGAGCACCTTCAGGAGCAAAGCAATAACCCGTGGTCACGTCCACAAGGCCCTTTTCAGTCTTCATGCGGCCGCTGGCCTGGAGGTCGATCAGGCCATGCACGGAAGCGTAAAGCAACCCGGCCAGTGCAGGAGTAGGCACTACAGGCAGAACTCCAGCCTGCTGGCACTCGGAGACTAGCATCGCAAATGCCGAGAAGGAGGCCATAGCTGCCTTTTGCAATTCGCCCTTGCTTGGCAATCTCTAAATCGCTGAAGAGCAGTTGATATCGATTCGGGTAGCCGCGGCCGTATTCTGAAAACATTTGCAACGCTCGCTTGAGCGTGGTCAGTGGTTGTACTCGCTCCTGCGCGAACGCAGTGAACGTTGCGGCCAGCTTCTGGAAATCTCGCGCTGCGGTCGCACTCAGCAGCGCGTCACGGTTTGCGAAATGCTTGTAAGGAGCGTTGTGCGAGACACCGCTCGCCCGGCCAACGGCCCGGAGCGTCACGGCTGCAGTTCCTCCGGAACGAGAAGCGCAGCTGCTGATTCGATGATCCTCTCGTTGGTCTTCACCGAAGAATCTTAGGCTTTTCTTCGTGCTCCAACTTGACTGGCGCCACTGAATCCTTCCAGAGCTTGACTGCTTTTTGTCGTCATAGGAGGCTTTTGATGATTGCGCGGTCATGAGAGACCCATTGTTGGACTGAAGGTATTGACCGCTTGCGCCGGAGAACGAAGGATCAACCGCGAGCCGGGCTAAAGCATCGCCAGAAAAAGAGAGACTGCCCATCATAACTCCGACCCTTCCGAACAGCCACTTCATTGCATTCGTCCGCAGAAGCTGTGTGACAAATGCGGAGCCGTCCGGCTCAGACCTGTCTCTAGTATAAAGCCGGGGTCAAAAGCGATGGAGCAATTGTGCTGCTCCTTTCGCTAACTGACGGCTCAACTCATAGGAGAAGAGTGTTACCGCTCCAAGTCGCCAAAGATCAGTAACAGCGGCCTTCCAAGGTCCCCCTGGCGCGGGTTACAAAGCTGCTTGTCCGCGAAGTTCGTGTTGTGCCTCTGAGCCGGAGATTATGCTGATACCAGATAAGCGTCCGAATGGGTAGAGCGCATCGGACGAGGTACGGAAGGTCCTAGGGTCGCTTGTCGGAACCGTCATGCTACGTTGTACTCGCTCCTGTAAGCCAATTCGGTGACAAAGGAGAATTACTGTGAACAAGCACCAGGTCATAGCGGAGATCGAAGAGGAGTGGAGGTCAGCACGATGGGCCGGTGTCGATAGGCCATACACGGCGGAGGATGTTTATAAGATCCGAGGCTCTGTCCGGGTGGAACACAGCTTGGCCCGGCGAGGGGCAGAGAAGTTATGGGAATTGGTAAATGGACCCAAGCACATCGCCGCACTGGGCGCGCTTACCGGCAATCAGGCCGTGCAGATGGCACAGGCGGGTCTAAAGGCGATTTACCTAAGCGGCTGGCAGGTCGCCGCCGACGCCAATACCGGCTGCCAGATGTATCCCGACCAGAGCCTCTACCCGGCCAACAGTGTTCCGCAGGTTGTAAAGGCCATCAACAACGCGCTGATGCGCGCCGATCAGGTAGCGCATAGCGAAGGTCAGGACACGACCGACTGGATGCTTCCGATTGTCGCCGATGCTGAGGCCGGCTTTGGCGGTTCGCTCAACGCTTTCGAGCTGATGAAGTCGATGATTGAGGCCGGCGCTGCGGGCGTTCACTTTGAGGATCAGCTATCCTCCGCCAAGAAGTGCGGACACATGGGAGGCAAGGTGCTGGTTCCCACACGCGAGGCCATCCAGAAGCTCGTCGCCGCTCGGCTCGGCGCGGATGTGCTTGGCGTGCCAACATTGTTGATTGCACGTACTGACGCGAACGGCGCGCAGTTGTTGACGAGCGATTGCGACCTGGCGGATAGGTCCTTTGTTACCGGCGAAAAGACCGTTGAAGGGTTCTGCCGTATCCGCGGCGGCCTTGACATCGCTATCGCTCGCGGGCTTGCCTACGCCCCATTTTGCGACCTTATCTGGTGCGAGACATCGGAACCAAACTTCGATGAGGCAGAACGATTTGCCCAGGCTATTCACAAGGTCTACCCGGGCAAGCTACTTGCCTACAACTGCTCGCCGTCCTTTAATTGGAAAGCCAAGCTTGCCGACGCGGAGATTGCGTCGTTCCAGCGCCGTCTCGGGGAGATCGGATACAAATTCCAGTTCGTTACGCTTGCAGGCTTTCACGCACTCAACCTATCCATGTTCGAGCTTGCGCGTGCTTATAGCGTCGACGGCATGTACGCTTACTCCAGCCTGCAGCAGCGCGAGTTCGCCCTCGCCGAGCAGGGCTATGGGGCGGTTCGCCATCAGCGCTTCGTCGGCACAGGATACTTTGATCTCATCTCCACCACGATCTCCGGCGGTGAGACCAGCACCAACGCAATGGCGGGATCGACCGAAGAAGAGCAGTTTGAAACCGAGGCCGTTGGAACTCACTAGAGAACGTGACGTCAGAACCTGACGTCGCCTGTTCAACAGGCGCGCTCCACTTCCACCGTGGAGCGC
This sequence comes from uncultured Acidobacteriaceae bacterium, assembly GCA_964246715.1. Taxonomy (GTDB): domain Bacteria; phylum Acidobacteriota; class Terriglobia; order Terriglobales; family Acidobacteriaceae; genus Edaphobacter. The sequence goes on from CAXTRZ010000007.1 coordinate 9,748, forward strand.
GCTTTTCAAATCTGTTTCAGGGAGAAATCGATGTCCACCACGATTACGCCGCAAGATAACGAAGCTGCCGGCCCCGCACCTTTCGCTCAGAACGTCATTTCGCCCATGGTGGTGAGCTTTCTCGAACAACTCGATCTCAAGTTCGAATCCCAACGCTTGAGCCTGCTTAACCGGCGTAAAATCCGCCAAAATGATTTTGATGACGGCCTTCTTCCTGACTTCTTACCAGAGACGTTGACTATCCGCGAAGGTACCTGGAGCGTCGCTCCCGTACCCGAAGAGCTAAGAGATCGGAGGGTCGAAATTACCGGACCTACCGATCGCAAGATGGTCATCAATGCGCTCAATTCAGGAGCCCGCGTCTTCATGGCAGACTTTGAAGACTCTACGGCGCCCACATGGGCCAACATCCTCGAAGGCCAACAGAATCTTTACGATGCCAACTGCCGCACCATCACCTACACCTCGCCGGAGGGAAAACTCTACCAACTGGGTGAGAACCCCGCTATCCTCTTCGTGCGTCCACGCGGCCTGCACATGGTGGAGCGCCACTGGCGAGGCATGCACGGTCCCATCTCGGCGTCATTCTTTGATTTTGGCGTCTACTTCATCAACAACTTTCAAACGCTTCTCGATCGCGGCAGCGCCCCCTACTTCTACTTGCCGAAGCTGGAAAGTCACTATGAAGCCCGGCTTTGGAACGACATCTTCACCTTCGCTGAAGACGCCGTGAACATCCCACGAGGCAGCATTCGCGCCACCGTGCTCATTGAAACGATTACTGCCGCCTTTGAGATGGAGGAGATGCTGTTTGAGCTGCGCGAACATTCTGTGGGGCTCAACTGCGGACGCTGGGACTACATCTTCAGCTTTATCAAGAAGTTTCGTAACAACCCTTCGTTCGTCCTGCCTCAGCGTGGGGACGTGACCATGGAACAGCCGTTCCTCGCCGCTTATGTGCGCCTGCTCATTGACACGTGTCATCGCCGCAGAGCCCACGCCATGGGAGGCATGGCCGCACAGATTCCCATCCGCAACGATGCCGAAGCGAACGCCGAGGCCATGGAGCGCGTGCGCAAGGACAAGCTTCGCGAAGCTAAGGCTGGTCATGATGGCACCTGGGTAGCGCATCCCGCTCTTGTGCCAGTCGCGATGGCGGTCTTCAACGAATGGATGCCGAAGGAGAACCAGATCTCCAAGCCGTCCGAAGGCGTAACGCACGTCAGAGCTTCAGACCTGCTGGAGATTCCATTGGGCAAGATCACCGAGAAAGGCTTTGAACGCAACGTCGAGATCAGCTTGCTCTATCTGGAGTCCTGGCTGCGGGGGATCGGCTGCGTGCCGATCTTCCATCTTATGGAGGACGCCGCCACTGCAGAGATCTCACGCGCCCAACTGTGGCAGTGGAACCGCTATGGTTCGAGGACTGATGATGGCCGGCTCATTGATACGGCTCGAATTCGCTTGGCGCTCGGCGAGATTCTAAATCGCAAGCAGGTTGAACTGGGGAGTGAAACATATGCCCGAACGCGGTTCGCACGTGCCGGCGAGCTATTGTTGACCTTTGTCGAAGGCCAGTTCCACGATTTCCTTACGACCGAACTTTACACTCAGATCGCTTGAGGTTGTTCCGCGGCTCAAGCCTGCCCTGCCATACATGCCGCGCGGTCCTGATCTGTGCGAGTGACGTTAGTCCATCCTCAGCGGCTGCCTCTCTTGAAAGCACAAAATCTTATTGCGTCAACTGCTTTATGCACTTAGGCGCTAAGCGGCGCAAGATCTAAAACCCGATCGTCCGGATTGTTGAAATGCGCTTCAACAGAGGCTGCGCTGACGTCCTCCAACCGCGCGGGAGACCACTTCGGGCTGCGATCCTTATCAACAATCGCAGCCCGGATTCCTTCCATCATGTCATGGCCTCTGCCGCACGCCTGCGCCAGGCGGAACTCTTGCTTGAGCGATACCGCAAGTTCGTTTGCGCCCCGCG
>CAXTRZ010000007.1:11744-23775 GCA_964246715.1 uncultured Acidobacteriaceae bacterium
GAGTGAGGTTGGAGACATCTTCCTCAACTCCTCGGCGCAAGCCTGTGCTTCCGCATCCGGGTGCTCGAGCAGAGCTGTCATTATCTCCTCTACCGTCTCTGCAGCAAAGCATGCGTCGATCCACGCACGGCGCTCGTGCGTCATCCCCGCAGGCGGAAGCGCCTTGTAGCCGCGCAGGCACTGCTCCATCGCAGCCGTATCCCGGCAAGCCTCAAGGTTAAGCGTCATTCGCGGCAGGTCGTCACTCCGAACCATTAGATCTGCAAGATCACACTGGATGGCGTCCGCCGCGCCGACTCGGCTGCCGGCCAATGCCATCCATGTGCCGACCTCGCCTGGGGCCCGGCCCAGCAGATACGTGCCGCCAACATCTGGAACAAAGCCGATGGCGGTCTCGGGCATCGCAAGCTGCGAGCGCTCTGTCACCACGCGGCGTGATCCGTGGCTGGCAATGCCGATGCCGCCTCCCATGACGATACCGTCCATCAACACAACATAAGGCTTTGTGTAGCGCGAGATGAGGTAGTTGAGCAAATATTCCTTGCGGAAGAACTCCGTTGCCAGCTCCTGCTGGTTTGCCAGGATGGCATTGTACATGGCGCGGATATCGCCGCCAGCACAGAGTCCACGCTCGCCCGCGCCATCCACCAGCACGAACTGAATCGTATTGTCGTCAGCCCAACGTGACAGCGCGGCGTGCATCTCATCGACCATGGTCGAGCTCAAGGCATTGATAGCGCGCGGTCGGTTCAGCGTCATCCTGCCGCAGGCGCCCACAACTCGGATCAACATATCGCTCATCGTCTTCACTCCAACCAAGTGTTAGGGAATCAGGCCGCTACAGCTCTCCATCAAAGGACGACCACTTGCCGGATTGCCTCTCCGTGCGCGAGCCGGTCAAATCCTTCGTTCAGTCCGTCCAGGTCCAGTCGATGGGTCAGCAGCCGATCGACCGGCAGCAGTCCGGCGCGGTAGAGCGCAAGAAAACGCGGCAGGTCGCGTGAGGGCACCGACGATCCCATATAGGAGCCCTTAATCGTTCGCTCTTCGCCCACCAAGGTCACAGCTGAGATGCTCAGGCGCTTGCCGGGAGCAGGCAGCCCGACAGTCACCGTCGTTCCGCCGCGTCGTGTCGCCGCATAGGCCTGCGCCATCACCGCCTCGTTGCCGGCGCACTCAATGGCGAAGTGCGCTCCTCCGTGCGTGGCTGCCCGCAATGCCTCAATCGCGTCCGGCGATGTTGCGTCGAGCGCATGATGCGCGCCCAGCGTCAGCGCCAGCCTAAGCCGCTCCGGGTTTACATCCACTGCAACGATCGGGTAAGCACCCGCACAACGAGCCCCCAGTAGCGCAGCCAGGCCGACTCCTCCAAGGCCAAAGATTGCCACGCTCTCTCCGAGCGCCACCTTCGCCGTGTTTACCAATGCGCCGACGCCCGTCAGCACGGCGCAGCCGAACAGCGCCGCGACCTCCGGCTGGATGTCACGATCAATCCTGACGACCGAGCGCGCAGAGACCACCACATACTCTGCAAACGCAGAGACGCCGAGGTGATGGTGCAAAGAATCGCCCTTCTCGCCAGTCCAACGGCGTTCTCCGCCCAGCAGCTCTCCGGCCGCATTGGCCGCCGCGCCGGGCTCGCATAAAGCCGGCCTGCCGACGGCGCATGGCTCGCAGCAACCACACGACGGCACATAGGCAAAGACCACGCGATCGCCCGGCGCGAGCTTTTCTACTCCCTCGCCCAGCTCCACGATTTCGCCCGCCGCCTCGTGTCCCAGGATCATCGGCAGCGGTCGCGGCCGGGCTCCGTCGATCACCGATAGATCGGAGTGGCAGAGACCGGCCGCAAGAATGCGTACCAATACCTCGCCCCGCTCCGGACCGCCAAGCTCTACCGTCTCGATCGCCAATGGAAGTGATGACGTATACGGATGCGGCAGGCCGCAGCGCCGCAGCACCGCCGCTCGAACCTTCATGACCGCCCCCCCATCTCCAGCGCTTGGAGCGCGCTGCGCATCTCAATCGTCAACATTGCCGGGCGCCTGCTGGTTCGATCTACAAATACGTGGACAAACCATCCCTCCGCCGCCGCCTCCGCGCTGTCTTTGCGGAACAGCGCGAGGCCGTAGCGAACGCTGCTATTACCTAGATGCTCTACGCGAAGCCCTGCGTCGACGATCTCAGGAAATGCAAGCTCGGCCAGGAACTTGCAATGCGACTCCGCGCACACACCGATCAAAGCGCCCGCATGGATGTCGAGCCCTCCTTGTTCGATCAGGTACAGGTTGATCGCCGTATCGAAGTAGCCGTAGTACTCGATATTATTCACATGGCCGTACAGGTCGTTGTCGCGCCAGCGCGTCGGGATGGAGACAAAATGTTTGTATGCGTCGCGTTTCGCCATCAAATGCTTCCTGCGCCTAGCTACTTCAAGCGTCTTTCCTGCATGCTACGCTATGGGCGATGCCGATAAACGATCCCGAACGCATTCCTATCCCGCGGGACAAGAATAACGACTACACGCGCGAGGCCGCGCAGTTGCGGCGTACGTTCATCGAGCAGCGCACCGATTGCCGACTGGAACACGTCGCACAGTACTCCTTTGCGCCCGCGCTGCTGCCCGGCAACATCGAGAACTTCACCGGAGTCGCCCAGGTGCCGCTCGGCCTTGCAGGTCCTCTGCGCATCCTTGGCGAGCATGCACAGGGCGACTTCTACATCCCCATGGCCACCACGGAAGGAACACTGGTGGCAAGCTATAACCGCGGCATGCGCGTGCTTACCGAGTCCGGCGGCGTTAAGGCGACCGTGGTCAAGCAGAGCATGCAGCGCTCGCCGGTCTTTGAACGTAAGGATGCGCTGGAAGCCCGTCGTTTGAGCGAATGGATCGATGCGCAACGTGACGGCATCCGCCATGCGGCCGAGTCCACCACTTCTGCCGGCAAACTGATCGAGATAGGCCGGTACATCGTTGGACGGCTGCTCTACCTTCGCTTCAACTACACTACGGGCGACGCCGCCGGACAGAACATGGTCAGTAAGGCGACACTCGCGGCCTGCCAGTGGATTCAGGCCAATCATCCCGACCATCCTCACTTCATCCTCTCCGGCAACATCGATACCGACAAGAAGCACTCGCAGATGAACACCATCGAGACGCGCGGCAGGCGAGTCGTCGCTGAAGCGACCGTCTCAAACGACGTTCTCCAGCACGTCATGGGCGTCGATGCGGCATCGCTCTTTCACGTCCGTCAGATCTCCCAGGTCGGCGCCTTCATGGCGGGCTCCTCAAACAACGGGGCGCATTCGGCTAACGGGCTTACGGCGCTGTTCATCGCCACCGGCCAGGACGTCGCCAACGTCGCCGAGTCGCAGGCCGCCATCGTCTATGCGCAACTTCTCGATGACGGGGATTACTACTGGTCCATCACCATCCCATCGCTGGTCGTCGCTACCTATGGAGGCGGAACAGGCCTCGCCACCCAGCGCGAATGCCTGGACCTGATTGGATGCTACGGCGCAGGCCGGATCAACAAACTCGCGGAGATCTGCGCGGCCACGGTGCTCGCGGGCGAGATCTCGCTGTCGAGCGCCATTGTGCGCGGAGACTGGGTCTCAAGTCACGACCGGTTGGGACGCAACAGACCCTGATCGCACCAACGGTTGAAAGCCGCCATTGCCGAGTTTGCCAGCAACCTGTTAGCATCATCCGGCGCTGATCAGTTTTTCAAGTCTTGACTTGAAAAACTGCAACGGGGACCAGCGGGTCGGTAACGATGACCAGCGCTGGCGAGGATAAATCCATGGCACTGTTGGAAGCTGAGAAGACAACCACGCACACCGGAGATGCGGAAGCGATCCGCACCATGCAGACAGCTTTTGAGGCGCAGCGCCGCGCCTTTGCCGCTGACCGGCAGCCCACGCTTGAGGTCCGCCGCGAACGCCTCCAGCGCATTATCTCCATGATGGAGGCCGCCCAAGCGCGCATCTACGAAGCTCTCACCGCCGACTTCAGCGCGCACTCCTCGCCCGCGGCCGATATGTTCGAGATCCAGCCGGTCATCCTGCGCGCGCAGTTTGCCCTCGATCATTTTGAAGAGTGGATGCGGCCCATCCCGCGCGAAGTCGACGCGGCCTACCAGGGAGTGATGCGGGCCTTTGTCAAAAGCCAGCCCAAGGGTGTAGTCGGTAACATCGCTCCGTGGAACTTTCCCTTTGAGATCGGCCTGGGCCCGATGGTCGATATTATCGCTGCTGGCAACCGCTTCATGCTGAAGCCCTCCGAGTACACGCCGGCCTGTTCCGCGTTGATGAAGCAGATGGTCGCCGAGCACTTTGAAGACGATCTTGCTTATGTTGCGGTCGGCGGCCTTGAGCTTGCACGTGCCTTCAGCGCCTTACCTTTCGATCACCTGCTCTATACCGGAAGCTCCAATGTGGGCAAGCAGATCATGGCGGCGGCCGCGCAGAATCTGACGCCGGTCACGCTTGAACTGGGCGGCAAGTGTCCGGTTGTCTTCCTGCCCGGCAGCGTGGGCCAGGACATGGTGAACACGGTGATCGGGGTCAAGAGCATCAAGAACGGACAGATGTGCGTCTCGGTCGATCACTGCTTTGTTCCGCGCGCCGAGCTCGACGCCTTTACTCAGATGGCGGCGGGCTTTATGACGGCGGCGATGCCCGAGTACTCCCATTCGCAGGCATGTACCGGCATCATCTCGGACAAGCATTTGGAGCGGATCGCTACCATGCTCGCCGAGGCGGAGGCGCGGGGCGCTCGCATTGTGACGCTTGAGAGCGACAGCGGCATCAATCGCCAGACGCGGCAGATGCCGATCACGCTGGTGCTGGACCCGCCGGCCGACCTGAGCATGATGCAGGAAGAGATCTTCGGCCCGATCATACCCGTCATTCCATATGACGACTTCGAGCAGGTCATCGAACGCATCAATGCCGGAGACCGGCCGCTCGGCGTTTACGTGATGGGCGATGATGTGCTGGCCATCGATCGCGTGCTAAGCGAGACTGTCTCGGGCGGCGCAGCGGTCAATGCTGCGGCCATTCAGGCGGGCCTCAAGGCGCTGGGCTTTGGCGGCGTGGGGATGAGCGGCATGGGACGCCATCACGGTGAAGATGGGTTTCGTGAGTTCTCCAACCAGCGCGGTGTCGTTGTGCGCGGCGAGGGCCCGCACTTCGACGCCTTTGTCTCCCCTGCCCAGAGCGCGGCGGAGCTGGTTGGGCAGGTGCCTAGCGGCTAGCGGGATGCCGCCGCACCCGCCAGCCGACCAAGCACCTCATTGCGAAACCCTGCCAGACGGCCGCCATCCACGATGATGGTCTGGCCGGTGACGTACTGGCTTTGGTCGCTCACCAGGAAGTGATAGACCCCCACCAAGTCATCGATCTGCGCGATGCGGCCTAGCGCGGAAAGATTTTTCGCCAGGTCATTCAGGATGTGCGTCGGCGGCAGCATGGGCGTCTTCACCGGGCCGGGAGCTACGGAGTTGCATCGAATGCCGCGCCTGCCAAGCTCGACCGCAGCCGTCTTGGCGAGGCTGATCGTCGCGGCCTTGGTCGCGCTGTAATCAAAAAAGCCCTCGTTCTGCTGCAGTCCTGCAACCGACGCGGTCAGCACGATTGAGCCGCCATCCTGCATATGGCCCGGGCCGTACTTCAACACGTAATAGGTCCCATACAGATTTAGATTGACGACGCCATCAAAGACGTCTTCATCGGAATCTGTGATGTGTTTGCCGTTGCCCGGCTTGCCGGCATTATGGATGATGGCATGCAATTTGCCTACGGCGGCCTCGGCTTGCGCTAAGCCGTCCATCACCTGTTCGCGAACCGTGACATCCATCTTGATGTAGAGCCCGCCCGCATCGAGCAGCGACTGAGGCGGCGGGTTAAGGTCGGCCACAACCACTCGCGCACCCTCTTCGACACATCGCTGACTGGTTCCGAGGCCGATGCCGGAGGCACCGCCGGTGATAAAGATAGATTTTTCACGAAGGCTGAAGTGAGATGACGTCTCCACGCTATTGCTCCTCTTGCGACTTAATCTGTTAGTAGTTGGGCAGGGAAGTAAAGGCCGTTACGGGCGGCATGGCGCTGGGGTCCGCAATTACGTCGAGCAGAACCGATCCCTCCGCGTCCATCGCCTCCTTAATCGCTGCTGCAATGTCATGGGTGTGCTCAATGCGGATGCCCTTCACCCCGCATGCCTTTGCGATCGCCGCGTGATCAACCGGTACAAAGTCGCAGACATTGGAATGACGTCCCAGCCCAGCATCCTCGGCATGTTTCTGGTAGCCCAGCACGCTGTTGTTCATGACGGCCACCACGACCTTGATGCCATGCCGCCGGGCTGTCTCAAGCTCCGACCACACGTGTCCGAAGCCGCCATCGCCCACCACGCAGAACACCGGCCGTTCTGGAGAGCCCAGACGCGCCCCCATCGCAAGAGGAAAGCCCCAGCCCAGCCCCGCCTGTCCGCGCGGCGTGATGAAGCGGCGATTGTCTTTCGCCGTCAGGTAATTCGCAACCCAGATGGACGAGAAGCTGGCATCTGCCACGATGATGTGATCTCCTGCCAACTGCTTCTCAAGCTCCGCCATAAAGCGCTCTGGGCGGATCGGCGACGCATCCGACTGCGTCACTCCGGCGATCTCTTCCCGATGCTTGATTCGCGCGTCCGCAATGACGTGTTCGAGGTTTTCGCGCGCCGCGCTACGCTGACTCAGGTCCTGCCCGGCCAGCGCGAGGTTCAGTGCGGCCAGGGTGAGCTTTGCGTCGCCCTGTAGCCGGAATGCCTCGTAGTTGCGCCCAATCTCCAGCGGGTCGACATCGATGTGAATGTAGGTCGCATCCTTCGGCAGCAGCTTCCAAGAATCGGTTCCGTTCTGATTGGTCCGATTGCCGACCAATAAAATCAGATCCGCTTCCGTCACCATCGGCTTGACGAACTTCGCCATGCCGCGCGTTGCCATGTAGTAGCCGATTACGCCAAGCGATAGTGGGTGCGTCTCATCCACGCTGCCCTTGCCCATCGTGCTGGTGGCAACCGGCAGGTGACCAAGCTCCTGCAGCGCACGCAACTCCTTATGCGCTCCCGATCCGATCACGCCGCCACCCGCATAGACGATGGGCGCCTTGGCCTTTGCCAGCATCTCTGCCGCAAGCGCAATGCGGCTCTGCTCGGGCTGGCTTCGGTCAAGCGGATACACTCCCAACTGCGCACTGCGCGCCGGAACGGGACGCTCTTCGGCCTGCATCAGCAACTCCATCGAAACCAACAGCACTGCGGGGCCGGGACGTCCGCTCGCGGCTGCGGTGAACGCCATATCGACATAATCTTCGATCCGGTCCGCAGTCGTTACCCTCCGGATCCATTTGGCAACGCCCCTATATAGGTCCAGTTGATCGAGCTCCTGGAAGGCGTTGCGATCCTGCGTGCCGGGACCGACATCCTGCACCAGCGCAATGATCGGTATGGAAGCCGATAAGCACTCCGCCAGCCCGGCTACCAGCAGCGTTGCCGCAGGTCCGTTTTGCGCGGTGACGACGGGCACTTTGCCGCTGACTCGTGCGTAGCCGTCTGCCATATACGTGCCGGCATTCTCCTGACGGTATCCGATCTGTAGAATGCCCAGATCATCCGCAGCCAGCGTAATGCCGGGCGGATTGCTCTGGCCGAACAGGTACTCGACTCCATGCCGCTTCAGCGCGCGAGCGAATCGTTGCGGAGGCCGCATCATCAAGGGTGTATCGCTCATCGGTTTGACCTCTTCCTCTCGCTTACGGCTTGATCAGCACTTTGCAGTGATCGTTTGGCTTGCTCAACAACGCGAACATGGCAGACGCCTGTTCCAGGTTCACAACATCCGTAATCATGCCGTCCACTGTGATGCGTCGTGCGGTCATCATGCGCTGTGTAAAATGGAAGTCAGCCGGAACGTATGCGAACGGAAATGTCATGCGTAGGCGCTTCATCGCCGCCGAAACTACGGTAAAGCTCTCCGGCTGCATCCCGGTCCCAACCATCACCAATTGCGTGTGGGAAGGCGCCATGGCGATCATCTTGTCAATGATCGGACGGCCCACGCACTCGAAGATCGCAGCTGGCTTGCGCTGGGTGCGGCGCTCGAACTCGGCTACGGGATCGGCATGCTGCGCGCCGTCGATCACGAGGTCGAAGCCCATGCTCTGGGCTCGCGCCCACCGTGCCGGCACCATCTCGCTGATGCCGATATCGCCCGCACCGAAGAACTGCGCCCACTTTGCCACAGCCAGCCCGATTACGCCTGCGCCCAGGATCAAGACGCTTGCGCCTGGATCGATCTTCGCCGTCCGCCAGGCATTCAAGCCCACCGCCATCGGCTCGATGGTCGCCGCCTCCTCGTCTGAAAGCACGTCGGAGATCTTCACGGCGAGTCCGCCCATGCAGGTGGAGTACTCGGCAAAAGCGCCCGGCATCCTGATGTCGAATCCCTGCGCGATGATCTGGCTGCACTGCCCGAACATACCCGCCCGGCACTCCGGGCAGGCGCCGCAGGGTCGTGCCGGCACAGCCGTCATCCGGTCGCCGACCTGCCAGCCCTCGCACCCCGGTCCGACCTCCACCACCTCGCCCGCGTACTCGTGGCCCAGCGTGCTCCCCGAACGCAGCAATCCGGGAACCTCAACCGCGTGCAGGTCGGAGCCGCAGATGCCGCACGCCTTTACCTTGAACACCAGTCCGCCCGGCGTTGCGCTGGGTTTATCTGCCTCCACCAACTGCAGCGGCTTGCCTATCTCCATAAATTGCAGCGTCTTCATGATTGCCCTCGATTCTTAAGCCCTGCGCCTTCTTCTACGCCTGCTGCGCCTACGGCGCCGTTCTACTGCACTTCCGTGCTGCGTCCTTTGCCATCGTGCAGCCTCTTACAGTCAAGTCCCTCAAACCCGAAGACCTCAATCGCGTGCAGCAAACGCTCCAGCGTCAAGCCTTCTACTGCCGGCACCCACTTGCCCAGCCAAATCAGCATGCCCAACAAAAGCTCCACAACCAACTCCGGCTCGCATGGCACAATTGAGTGATCCGCCATTCCCTCCTTCAGAAAACGGATGAGGACGGTTTTCAGCCGGTCGATCCATTGCTTGATCGCTCTCCGCTGTGCGCTGTCCAGGTACGAGTAGTCGCCCAGGTACGACAGCGCGCCATTGTCTCGCGAGTCCACCAGCATGCTGCGGATGAAGCGCTGCAGCTTCTCGGCACCCGAACCTTCGGCCTTTTCCGATGCCTCCAGCAAGCGCTGCGCTCGATCCAGAGAGTTGCGATGGCACGCATAGGCAAGCGTTCGTTTGTCGTGGAAGTAGTGGTAGAGCGTGGCATCGCGGAGACCGACGGCGGCGGCGATTGAAATCATCGTGGCCTGAGCAAAGCTCTTGGCATTGATGATCTCGATTGCCGCGCGAATGATCTCCGCGCGACGTTTGTCCGATTTGCGGCTCTTTGAGAGCGCTTTGCGGGCCTTTGAGTTGTTCTTTGCCATGTGCCTTTTCGAGGTCTTGGCCTCTTCGTAACCTTTTCATGTCAGCCTGCATTCTGACATATCTAGTACACACTAGAAAAACTAATCTTGACTAGAGTTACCGAATGGGACTAGATTCACGACCGTCGTTGTGAAGCAGGTTTAACAGTCACGAACCTCGGGAACCATTAGCCGGGCCTTGCAGAACTGCTCACAAGGTAAGACTCACAACGCGAGAACATCCGATGCAGTATGCAAATCTACCATCCCGGACGAGGTTGTAATCCATGAAATCGATCACGTCGGCTCTTACCTTCCAAGCAGCCAGTCAACGCCAAGCAGTCAGCCAACGCAATCTTAATGCGGGCAGCTTTGGGTGCGGCATCCTCCTGCTTTTGTTGCTGGCAGTTCTTGCCTTTGTTCCCGCTTCCGCCCAGTCCGGCTCCTCCACCGGCACCGTGCGCGGCATCGTCACCGATCCGCAAGGCGCGCTTGTTCCTAACGCGACAGTCTCGGTCACCAACAAGGGCACAGGCGTCGTCCGCAGCGCGAAGACCGGCGCCGATGGCGTTTATCAGATCCAGACCCTCAATCCCGGCGCCTACTCGGTCGAGGTCGCCGCCCCCGGCTTCAACAAGCTCATCACCGCCGAGATTGACGTCACTGTGGGAGAGACAGTCGGCTATGACGCCCATCTCAAGGTCGGCAGCACCGACACCATCGTCGAGGTCACCGGAAACTCGACCCCGCTCATCGACGCCACCCAGAGCCAGCAGGCGAATACCATTGACGAACGCCAGCAGGTCAACCTGCCGAATCTCTCGCGGAACTTTGCCCAGCAACTCTTCACGCTTCCCGGCGTCGCGGACTCCAACGCGCCTTCCCTTCAGGATCCCAACGTAGGCACCGGCTACCAGTCCTCCGGAGCCTCCTTCGGTGGAGGCAACGGACGCGGCAACCTATTTACCATCGATGGGGGCGAGAACGACTACGGCTCCGGCGCGCCTCGCGTGGCGCACGTGCCGCAGGACTCCGTGCAGGAGTTTCAGGTCAACCGCAACTCCTTCAACGCGGAGTTCGGGTTCACGGTCGGGTCCGCCATCAACGTCGTCACCAAGAGCGGAACGAACCACTTCCATGGAAGCGCCTTTGGATACTTCCACGATGAGACCACCGACGCCGTCAACTACTTCAACAGCTTTGGCCCCACCGCGGGACAGAGGCCGTTTGAGCAAAGCGCGATCTTTGGCGGCTCGGTGGGCGGGTTCATCAAGAAGGACAAGCTCTTCTTCTTCACCTCCTACGAGCGGCAGAAGCTGGACAGCAACATTACGACCAATCTGCTCGGGACCTCTGAAGCCCAGGGCCTTGCGGGACAGGTGAATAATCTCACCTCCTCATTGACTTGCCCGGCTCCGGTGACGCAGGCGTGCTATCTTGCGCAGCTTACCGCCGTAGGCGCTGGCGCGATCGCGGGCGCGGTCGCGCCGGCGCTGACGCCGATCAACAATCCGCAGTTTGTCAATTTGGTGGCGCCGGACAGCGGGACATTTGACGGCAACGCCCTGGGCGCAGTGCAGTCGGCTCCCGGCCAGAACGGCCGCTATAACAACTCGGTCACGCGGCTGGACTACCAGGCGAATGAGAAGAACTCCTTCCTGCTGCGCTTCTCATACACCCATGAGCAGAACGAGGTGACTGGAGCGGGCGGCACGCCCAGGTTTACCTCCGTGCTGCAGCAGATCCGCGATTACACCATCACGTCCAACTGGAACCATGTCTTCAGCCCAAACCTCGTGAATACAGTCCGCGCCCAGGTCGTTCCCTTCAACTCGTCCAACAACAACACGCCGCACGGGGGCGCGGAGTTCGACTTCGGCAGCCTGGGCACGGTTGGCACTATCTTTGACATTCCCTACAACCAGAGCCAAAACCAGTATCAGTTCGATGACGATCTTTCGCTCACCAAGGGCAGCCATAACCTGAAGTTCGGCGGTTCCTTTCGGCCGGTTCAGTTCAACATCTTCCAGGCCTTCCTGTTCAACGGCGACTATCAATTTGAGGACGGAGCGGTGAGCCTGTACCAGCTCTTTGCAGGCACCCCAAGTGCAATTGCCGCGCTCAATCAGATTAACGCGATCTTTGGCTATCCTGCGGGCGGTCCGCCCAGCACCAATCTCAGTGCGGCGCAGCTGTACGATATCGGCTTGCCAATCGTACTAGAGCAAGGCGCGGGCAACGGCCAGTACAACGCCACGACAAAACCGTTCGGAGTGTATGCGCAGGACTCCTGGAAGGCGACGCACAACCTGACGCTGAACTATGGCGGCCGGTTCGACTACAATCCCATACCGAACAACTATCCGGCAAGCTACTTCTTCTCGCCTCGGCTAGGTCTGGCGTGGGATCCCTTCGGCAACGGCAAGACCGTCGTTCGGGCCGGCGGCGGCCTGTTCACCGCGCCCGTCCTGATCGCCGGCGTCGCGGAGCTGCTCGCACCCGCCGCCGAGCTGTTC
>CAXTRZ010000008.1:0-1099 GCA_964246715.1 uncultured Acidobacteriaceae bacterium
TCACTACGCTCACCACCCAACCCGTCATCGCCAGCCGTCTTCGCCGTACCCTGCTCGCCTGCGCGTGCGCCGTCCTTGCGCTCGCCACCTGCGCCTCCGCGCTCGCCTTTCACCTGGAGGCACCCGCACCAGCACCTGTCTCGCCGCTTGCCGGCCAACAGCATGTTAGCGGCGGCGTCATGGCCGGCCAGATCGTCTCCAAAGTCACTCCCATCTACCCCGCGGAAGCCAAGGTCAACCACGACACCCTCGACGGTCCCGTCATCCTCCGTGTCCTCATCGGCAAGGACGGCACCGTGCAGTCCATCCAAATTCAGCAGAGCCTTCGCCACGACTACGACACCAGCGCGCTCGAAGCCGTCCGCCAGTGGGTCTACAAGCCCTTCCTCCTCAACGGCGAACCTACTGATGTTGACACCACCGTCACCGTCAACTACTCCATCGACCACTCCAAGGACAAGCCTGCCGACAAAGAAGCCGACAAGCCTTCCAAGTAAAAGAGTTCAAATACATCACGCCCATTGACCACTCTTGCGAAGCAACGAGGGTGGTCACGTGGCCGATCCTTTTGTTCCATCGCGGGTGTTATCCTCGCCCAAATGGTCAAGCAACGTTACGAGCGATCCTTTCTCGTTATAGCCGCCGTCTTCTTCGCCTTGGGCTGCCTGCTTCCGCATCTGCAGGGCATGATCCACGCCCCGCAAGTCCTGCGCTGGATCGCCATCGCCTGCCTGTGCCTCTTCGCCCTTCGCCGCCGAACCCTCACCCCTTGGATCTTCGTCGCGCTAATCGCCGGCATTGAGATCGGCTTCGACGCACCCGTCTTCGCACTCAATCTCCGCGTCTTTTCTGACATCTTCCTCCGCCTCATCAAGACCATCGTCGCCCCGCTCATCCTTGCCACCCTCATCACCGGCATCGCCGGCCACGGCGACCTCAAATCCGTCGGCCGCATGGGCATCAAAAGCCTCGTCTACTTCGAGCTCGTCACCACCCTGGCCCTCGTCATCGGCGTCGTCGCCATCAACATCAGCAAGGCGGGCGTCGGCCTGGCGATCACCGCCACCGGCCCCACGGAAACCCTCGCCAAAGTAGCCCC
>CAXTRZ010000008.1:1109-22669 GCA_964246715.1 uncultured Acidobacteriaceae bacterium
GTAGCCCCCACCCACTGGGATGACTTCCTCCTGCACGTCTTCCCGGAGAACCTCGCCAAGTCCATCGCTGAAGGCCAGATCCTCCAGGTCGCCGTCTTCGCCGTCATCTTCGCCATCGCTCTCGCCGGCCTCACTGAGGCCAAACGTGCGCCCGTCATGCGCCTCTGCGAATCCCTCGCCGAGGTCATGTTCAAGTTCACTAACATCGTCATGTATCTCGCTCCCCTTGCCGTCGGCGGAGCCATGGCGTACACCGTCGGCCACATGGGTCTGGGCATCCTGTACACCCTGGGCAAGCTCTTCCTCACCTTTTACGGAGCCCTCGCAGCCTTTTACTTGCTTGTCCTTCTTCCCGCCGCCCTCCTCAGCGGCGTCCCCGTCCTCGGTTTCCTCCGCGCCGTCGCCGAACCCACCAGCATCGCCTTCGCCACCTCCACCTCGGAGGCCGCGCTCCCCCGCGCCATGGAGGCCATGGAGGCCTTCGGAGTCCCCCGCCGCATCGTCTCCTTCGTCATCCCCGCCGGCTACAGCTTCAACCTCGATGGCTCCACCCTCTACCTCGCCATGGCGAGCATCTTCGTCGCGCAGGCCGCCGGCATCCACATGTCCTGGGGCCAGCAAGCCTTGATGATGGGCACCCTCATCCTCACCTCTAAGGGTGTCGCCGGCGTTCCCCGCGCCGTCCTCGTCGTCCTCCTTGCAACCGCCGGCACCTTCCATCTCCCCACTGAACCCATAGTGGTCCTCCTCGGCATTGACGCCCTGCTTGACATGGGCCGCGCCATGACCAACGTCATCGGGAACTGCCTTGCCTCCGCCGTCATCGCCCGCTGGGAAGGCCAGTTCGCCTCCGAACCCATCTCCCCCACCGTCCTCTCCGCCCTCACCGATTAGAAGCCCTTCGCCAACTTCTTCTCCATATTGGCTTTTGCTTTTGCCGTTGCTTCTATTGTTGTCGTAGACGTCGTCCGGTCCAAGCAGCCCCTGTGTTCCACACCTATGCCGACTATTGAAAAGACCCGGCTCTGGGGAGTAGCCGCCTAAATCGACACACTCGCTAGCAAGAATCCTCTCGTATGCTCAAACCTTGATCTCATCCTGCAGAGAACCCGGCAGGAAGCGAAACGCAGAAGCCGTCACCCGAAAGTGCCCATGCAAAAACGCACGTCAAGGGCCAAAGGTAATGTTTGCTGGACACCTAAACTTAATCGTGGTGCAAAGTGCCAGAGCCCGCGCCAATCGCGGCCTCCACCATGCGTGGTGGCTGCAGAAACACCGCGTCAGCCACGCATTCCACCACGTCCAATCCACGATGTCGCAGGTTGAAAATCGTGGATGGAGGCCTCAAGTCGTATACTTAAGGTTTGGAGTCACGTCTCTGTAACAGAGGCTCCAAGCAGGTCACATGAGCACAATCCTTGAGTCGATCAACTCGCCGGCTGACGTAAAAGCCCTTTCAATGCAACAGTTGACGACACTCGCGCAGGAGATCCGCGAGCGCCTCATCCTCTCCGTCGCCAAAACCGGCGGCCACATCGGCCCCAACCTCGGCGTTGTCGAGCTGACAATTGCCATGCACTACGTCTTCGACACTCCCGCCGACCACTTCGTCTTCGACGTCAGCCATCAAGCATACGTTCACAAATTATTGACAGGACGGGAGAAACGCTTTCACACCATCCGCCAGCCGGAAGGCCTTAACGGCTTCATGCTCCGCACTGAAAGCCCGCATGACAGCTACGGCGCAGGCCATGCCGGCACCGCCTTGAGCGCCGCCCTCGGCATGGCCGTTGCCCGCGACATGTCTGGTGGCAGCGAGCATGTCGTTGCATTAGCAGGAGATGCAGCCTTTACCAACGGCATTAGTTTCGAGGCCCTAAACAACATCGCCGCCCAGACCCGGCGTATGATCATCATCCTTAATGACAACGAGTGGTCGATCGATAAGAACGTTGGAGCCATAGCCGAATACTTCCATAAAATTGCCACCAACCCTACCTACAACTCCCTCCATGACCGCGCCGCGGACCTGGTCGAGCGATTCGGTGGAAAAGCAGCTCGGCACGTTGTTCGTAAGGCGGAGGAAGCAGCCAAAGGACTTGTGGGCCGCGGCATCATCTTCGAGGAGTTCGGCCTCAGCTATTTCGGTCCCATTGACGGCCATAATCTTCCGCTCCTTATCGAAACATTTAAATTCCTCAAGCAGCAAAATAAACCGGTCGTTTTACATGCCATCACTCAGAAGGGCCGCGGCTTTCAACCGGCGCTGGAGGGACAAAAGAAGTTTCATGGGCTGGGGCCCTATGATCCGGCGACGGGAGAGACCAAGGTGCCCGGTCAAAAGACCTACTCGGAGATCTTCGCCGAGACGTTGACCAAGCTGGCGAACACGAATGACAAGATCGTTGCTATTACCGCCGCCATGCCCAACGGCACGGCGCTCGATCTTTTCCGGCCGCATCACCCCAAACGATACTTCGATGTCGGCATTGCGGAGGAGCATGCGGTGCTCTTTGCCGCAGGCATGGCCACCAAGGGCTACAAGCCGTTCTGCGCCATCTACTCCACCTTCCTGCAGCGTGCCTTCGACCAGATCGTGCATGACGTGGCCTTGCAGAATCTGCCTGTTGTGTTTTGCATGGATCGGGGCGGACTAAGTGGCGATGACGGTCCCACGCATCATGGACTTTTTGACATCAGCTATTTGCGCAGCGTGCCCAACCTGATCCACATGGTCGCAAGCAGCGAAGACCAGCTCGCCGACATGATGTATACAGCGATGCTGCATGATGGCCCAGCGGCGATCCGCTATCCGCGTGGAACAGGACCGGCTTCCGTGGTCAAGAGTCAGCCGGTGGCCTTAGCGATTGGAAAGGCTGAGGTGCTGGTGGAGGGGTTGGATGTAGCGGTGTTTGCATTGGGAGCATTGCTCCAAGAAGGTAAGCATCTGGCCGCGATGCTTGAGGCCCTGGGTCTCTCCGTCGCGCTGATCGATCCTCGCTTTGCAAAGCCGATCGATCGCGAATGCGTTGCGCTCTACGGACAACGATGTGGATTGCTCATCACGTTGGAGGATCATGTCCTCGCCGGCGGATTCGGCTCAGCGGTGCTTGAGGCGGCCAATGAGCTTGGGCTGTCAACACCGATCGTGCGCGTAGGATGGCCGGATGAGTTTATCGAACACGGCAAGCAGGATGATCTACGTCGCAAGTACGGCGTGACCGCTGAAGGAGCGATGGTCAAGGCTGAGAGCTTCGTGAAAAAGCTCGTTGAGTCAAGACTCGTTGCGCGCTAGTGTTGCCTTCACGGGGCGAAGCAAGGGCAACAGCGCGACTGTACGCTTGTGGCGATAGTTGAAGAGATAGCGGAACTGCGCAGGCAGAAACGTTTTTTGCGCGAACTCTCCAAGAGAGCCAAGGGGGAGTTCGTACTCGACGTGGTCGTTGAGCAGAGTGCCGGGAATGTTGTCGCGACTCTCCGCAAAGAGCCGGTGGCAGTGGCGCCAGTAGGCGAACGGGCCGCGATGTTGGACGTCGCAGAAGTGGCTGTTCCAGACGAACTCCGTAATTTCCGCGTCCCAGGGCACACGAATTGGGGACAGCGGAACGGGACGGAAACTGAGGGTCATACGTGTGCCCGCGCCGGCAGTAATGCCAGGATAGACGGCATCGCTGGAACGCTTGCGTGGCGGCGGAGCAAAAGACGCTTCCTCAATGCGGGCCTTTTGCCAGGAAGGCATTAGCCGTGGCAGATTTTCCGGATTGGCAAAGAAGGCGAAAACGTGATCTGCCGGAAAGGGAAGCCATTGCTCTGCCTGGAACGTGTAACGCATAACTCTGGTTATACAGGCATGCTTCGAAAGCGAAAAACGCCTCCCGAACATTCAGGAGGCGTTTTATACATCCGCTTCAAGAGCCAGATTAGTTAGGCATCAGAACGGTGTCGATAACATGGATAACGCCGTTCGACTGAAATACGTCTGCGGTGGTGATGGTGGACATGCCACCCTTGGCGTCGGTGATCATGATGTTGGAACCCGACATGGTGAAGGTGAGGGGCTCACCCTGAACGGTCTTCAGGGTCGCGGTGCCGCCACCCTTCTTGATGTCCTTGGCGATGTCCTTGGAGGAGATGCGGCCCGGAACGACGTGGTAAGTGAGGATCTTCACCAGGGTGTCCTTGTTCTCCGGCTTGACAAGCGTATCGACGGTGCCTGCAGGGAGCTTGGCGAAGGCATCATCGGTTGGCGCAAAGACGGTGAACGGTCCCTTGGACTGGAGGGTGTCCACCAGGCCGGCAGCCTTAACTGCGGCGACGAGAGTGTGGTGAATGGGGGAATTAACCGCGTTGTCCACAATGGTCTTCGTGGGGTACATGGCGGCACCGCCGACCGTCGGATCTGCCTTCTGGGCGGAGGCGGTCAGGGAGGTGGCCGCGAGGATCGCAACCGACATTGCAGCGAGGAAGCTCTTCTTGAGGTTCATGGTTGATTCGTCCTTTTGAGGTCATTAAGGTTGAGAAGCGTGAATGCTTGAAGATCTTGAGTTCCAGGTTTCTGTCACCGCCTTGTCTTCAGGCGACTCAATCACATCTACGGAGCCCAGCGGCATCTGGATTGCGACATAGATACCGAAAAAACATGGAACGTGATTCGTAAGAAAATGTAACCCATTTCCGTTATGAGCGGCGCGCCAGATGAAAGTGAATTGTTGCATGCGTTGGTGACGTTGACATTTGGGAGGAGAGCCCGTCAACTGAAGGGGTCAGGCATGGGCACTGAGGTTACTCAAACCGAGAGGGGAACAGATACCACGGCGCCGGACTCAGGGGTGGGTCAAGGTGAGGGTGTGCCTGATCGTGGGCTGCTGCTGATCGGAATGTTTAAGCTGCTGAAGGCAGTGTTCTTCTGCTGCGTGGGATTCGGCGCAATTCATATGATTCAGAAGAATTTGGGGAGCGAATTACTGCGGCTGGTGGTGGCGTTCAGGCGAGATCCTGAGGGTCGGCTGGTGCAGTTGATGCTGGAGAAAGCAGATCTGGTGGACGCGCATCGGCTGCGGCAGATTGGGGTGGGGTCGTTTGCGTACTCGGCGCTGGCGCTGACCGAGGGTGTCGGCTTGATGCTCCAGAAGGTGTGGGCGGAGTACCTGACGCTGGTGCTGACGGTCTCATTCCTGCCCTGGGAGCTGTTTGAGCTGGCGACGCGGCCAAGCTGGGTTCGGTTTGGGGTGCTGCTGACCAATCTGGCGGTGCTCGGATACCTGATCTGGCTGCTGCAGAGGAAGAAACAGCGACAATCCAGCGTGTAGCAGCACGTGGCGAAATGCACGCAGCACGTGGATTTGTGCAGGTGAAATGTGGCCATATGCAACATGCGGCCATGGTGAAACCTACGGTTGGCGGGATTTCACCACGTTTATGCGGTGATTTTTATGGCTGTGGTGGTGGAGCCTGGTTTGCATAGTGTAACTTTGGCCCTTCGCGTGCGTATTACTGCGGGCACTTTAAGAGTTCATGCTCTTTCATTAGCTTTCGCTTTTCGTTCGCTAGCAGAACTCCAACGAATGGGCAAGTAACCAAAGTGGGATGAATCAGAAGATGAAACCCAACCAGTAGATGTTGCTTGCCGGCGCGCACAACATGTTGCATTTTCCACATTCCTTCTTCGAGTAATCCACCTCTGATCCAATTTAGGGCTTTACAGGTTCAGGAGGCGCAAGCATGATTGCGTTGTGGGAAGAAGTGGTAAAAAGTAGAGCAGAAGGGCCAATAAGAACGAAATATCAGCGGCTCTGACCAAAGTGTAGCCCTTCCGGCGATCAAACTGGAGGGCAAACGGCATATAGGGACCGAAGCAGTACCGAACGAGGCATAAGAAGATGTTCCGGGGAAGCTGCCCAGCGCGCGTGGACGAGAAGGGCCGGTTGAAGGTTCCGGCCGACTATAAGCGCCTGCTGGAGGACTCCGGAAAGCGCTTTTACATTACGAGTTCCGATGGAAGACAGGCCCAGGTATATCCGTTGCGGATCTGGGAGGAGAAGGAAGCGGCGATGGGGAGGCTGGCTTCGACGGATCCGGCTCGGCAGAAGTTCCTCTCGCGGACGAGCTACTACGGCCAGGAGGTTGAGGCCGACCAGCAGGGCAGGTTGTTACTGCCGCAGGTGCTGCGGGAGGCTGCGAAGCTGACCGGAGACGTTCTGGTTCTGGGATCGAGGGAGATCCTGGAGATTGTGAACCTGGACGAGTTCAAGAAGCGGATGGAGGAAGATCCGATTACGACGGAGGAGCAGGCGAGGCTTTCGGCAGCAGGGATTTAGAAGAGCAGGGAAGAGCAGTACAAGGCAGGGGTAGGGCAGGAGAAAGCAGGAAGTGCAAAGGCCCTCAGGGGCGCACGAGAGGCGAGTGGATGAGATGGAAAAGCCGCTTCATGTGCCGGTTCTTTTCAATGAGGTTTTGGAGTATCTGAAGGTGCGGCCGGGTGGCGTATATGTGGATGCCACGCTGGGGCTGGCAGGACATGCCTCCGGAGTTGCCAGGAAGGTGGGCGGGGCAGGAAAGTTGATTGTCTTTGACCGGGACCCGGAGGCGATGGCGAAGGCCAGGGCGCGGATGGAGGCGCTCAAAGCCGAGTTGGGAGCGGAGATGCCGGAGGTGGTGTATGAACCGAGGGCGTTCTCCGAGGCGCATGAGGCGATCGCAAAGGGCTCAATCGATGGGCTGCTGGCGGACTTCGGCGTATCGAGCCTGCAACTGGATGAGGCGCACCGGGGATTCAGTTTTCGGACCGATGGCCCGCTGGACATGCGCATGGACACGCGCACGGGGCGGACGGCCGAGCAAGTGGTAAATCAGGACGACGAAAACGTTCTCGCTGACCTGATTTACGAATTCGGAGAGGAAAGGAGGTCGCGGAGAATCGCCAGAGCCATTGTGCGGGCCCGGCCGATATCGACGACAGCGGAACTGGCTGGCGTAATCTCGGCCGCGGCCCCTCCAATGAAGGGCGATAAGATTCATGCGGCGACACGAACTTTTCAGGCAATCCGAATGGCGGTGAACAACGAACTGGAAGAGATACGAATGCTGCTTGCAAGCGCGGATTCTCTGCTGAAGCCGGGCGGACGGTTGGTGATGATCAGCTTCCATAGCCTTGAGGACCGATTGGTGAAGGATGCCTTCAAGGACTGGGGACGCGAGAAGAGATTTACGGTGCTGACCAAGAAGCCGGTCGTCGCCGCGGAGCAAGAGATGTTGCGAAATCCGCGTTCACGAAGTGCGAAGTTGAGGGCGGCGGAGAAGATTTAGTTGTTCGTTCTCCGTTCTCCGTGAAGACGGAAGCGGGAAAAGTTTGGACCGTCCTGTGGAAGATGCTTGGATTGCACCGTTATCGGTGCAATGATTGATAGCAATCACAGAGATGGCAAAAGACCGGGCCAGGGTTGTCCCACCGTGCTTTCAGGCGAAAGACAGCTTGCAACAAACAATCCCACCTCTTCCTAGCGACCCTGGCCCGGGTCGCTGAAAGCAGGATGAAGCAGGGAGAGGCAGTACAGGGCAGCGAAGGGCAGCAAGAACGACAAAGCAAGGTGCAGTGGAGACGACGATGGCGACGATGACGGCGGGAATGGACATGATGACGGCGCGGCCGGCGAGAAATCGGGTGCAGTCGATCGCGGAGCGGAACCGGGAGCGGTTTGAGCTACAGCGGGCGGCGCGGCGCGGTCCTACGCTGGAGGTTTTTTTCACCAAGCACATTGACAACAGCAGGATCGTGAAGGCGGATGACCCGGAGCGGCGGCGCGAGATGAGGATCTTCTCCGCGGTGATGTCCGTGCTGTTCGCGCTGGGGATGGTGTATGTATGGCAGCACTTCTCAGCGATTGAGGTGGGATACAAGATCGAGGCGCAGAAGAGCCACATGCCGCAGTTGCGGGAGCAGAACCTGCAGTTGCAACTGACCGAGGCACAGTTGACGGAGCCGGGCCGGATCGACAAGATTGCGCGGCAGTTGGGCATGGATGCGCCGCAGCCGGGACAGGTGATTCGGAATGACGGCGTGACGGGCATGGAAGAGAATGCGCCGGTGCTGGCGGATGCGGGGCGGGTTGCGGTGATGACGCAGTAAAGCACGGCTCAACACCGATCTTCACCGATGGAATTGATCAAGAGCAGAGCTGATTGAAGGACAAAGCAAAACCAATGATGAGACAGACGCCACGGCAGACGGCAGTCGCTCCGTTACAGCGGAAGCGGTTTACGTATGTGGCGCTGTTTTTTTGCTTTTGGATGGGTGCGATTGGCCTTCGGCTGGTATGGCTGCAGGTGATCCAGAATAAGAAGTGGGTGGGGCTGGCGGCCCGGCAGCAGGAGAGTGCGTTTGAGGTGGCTCCGCGGCGCGGGGTGCTGTATGACCGCAACCTGAAAGAGCTGGCGATGACGGTGCTGGTGGACAGCGTGTACGCGGTGCCGACGGAGCTTGGGGATAATCGCGCGAAGGACGCCGAGATGCTGGCGAAGATTGTGCATGTGGACCCGACGGACCGATTTACGTCGCAGGCGCAGATGAACGCACGCTTCAATGCGTCACGCGGGTTTGCGTGGGTGGCGCGGAAGGTAAGTCCGGAGATAAGCCAGCGGATCAAGGAGCTGAATCTGAAGGGTGTCTATATTCAGAAGGAGTTCAAGCGGTTTTATCCGGATGGACAGTTGGCGGCGCAGGTGCTGGGGTATGTCGGCACGGACGATACGGGGCTGGGCGGGCTGGAACGGCAGTTCGACGACGATATGCATGGGGTGCCGGGGCATATGCTGACGGCGCTGGATGCGAAGCGTCATGCGCTGGGCAGCAGGGAGGAGGAGCCGGAGCCGGGCGAAAACCTGGTGCTCTCGATCGACGCGCATATCCAGTTTATGGCGGAGAAGGCGTTGGACGCGCAGATGGAGAAGGTGAAGGCCGCGCACGGAACGGTGGTGGTGCAGGATCCGCACACGGGGCAGATTCTGGCGCTGGCGGTGAGTCCGCGGTTCAACCCAAACGACAACAAGCACATGGATGCGAGCGTGCTGCAGAACCTTGCGGTGAGCGATATCTATGAGCCGGGGTCGACGTTCAAGCTGGTGACGTATGCGGCGGCGATTGATGGCGCGGGCGTGAAGCCGACTGATATCGTGGACTGCCAAGGCGGAGCTTGGACCCTGTTTGGGCGGACCCTGCATGACGATAAGAGCGATCACTTTGGGCGCGTGACGGTGAAGTATGCGCTGGAGCACTCAAGCGATGTGGGCGCGGCGAAGATGGCGCAGAAGCTTGGAAACGAGAAGTTCTACAGCTACATCCAGAGCTTTGGCTTTGGCGAGCGGACGGGAATCGAGCTGCCGAGCGAGACGCGGGGCATCCTGCGCAAGCCGAGGAAGTGGGGCGCGACCAGCTTCATGTCGCTGGCGATTGGGCAGGAGGTTGGGGTGACGCCGGTGCAACTGGCTGCAATGGTGTCGACCATTGCGAACGGCGGGACCTACATTCCGCCGCACATTCTGCTGCAGTCCACCGACGAGATGAAGGGCGATCCGCGGCTGAAGCCGGCGGCGTTTCATCCGGCGAACCAGCTTCCGGAGAAGCTGCCGGATGGGTCGCACCGGGTGATCTCGGAGATGACGTCGGCGACGATGCGGGACATCATGCATGGCATCGTGACGGAGGGCACGGGCAGCTTGGCGGCGCTGAACGGATACAGCTCCGGCGGCAAGACGGGGACGGCAGAGAAGATTGACGTGGCGACGCGGACGTACAGCCACACCAAGCTGGTGGCGAGCTTTGCGGGGATGGCTCCGGTATCGAATCCCGCGATCACGGTGGCGGTTGTCATTGACACGCCGACAGTTGGAACCGGCTATGGCGGGACGACGAGTGCGCCGGTCTTTGCGGAGGTGGCGCAGCAGGTGCTCGAATATTTAGGCGTGCCGCACGACCAGCCGTTAAAGACGAAGAAGGAGATGCAGTTGGCGGAGGCGAATGCAGGCGCGGAGATCGAAGGCGTGCCGGATGACAGCGGCGCGGACATCAACGCGATGTTTGCCGAGGTGAACGATCTTCCCGCGGACGATCCTCTGAAGCAGAAGCAGCCCGCGACGATGCAACCGGCGATGGACGTCGCGGAGGCGGAGGATAAGACGTATGCCACGCCGAAGCGGCCGAGCAAGGCTGCGGAGCTGGCGGGATTGTTGCCGCCTGCGTTGCTCAAGGCGTTTCACGCGGGCGGCGGTACAACGTCGAGGATTTCGGGTACGGACGTGGACGCGGACAAGCCCCTGCAGGCGCATGTGCAGCCGGCGGTGATGGTGAAGGGCAATGGTGTCGTGGTGGATGCGGGGCAGCGGGTGGAGGTGCCGGGGTTTGCGGGTGCGCCGCTGCGGAGCGTGGTGGAACGTGCAGGCTCGGCTGGGCTGCGGGTACAGCCGGTGGGGAGCGGGCTGGCGACCGAACAGGCTCCGGCTCCGGGAACGATGGTTCCGGTGGGGACTGAGATTGTCGTGCGATTCGCGCGTTAGTGAGCTGAGGGTATGACAGGGCCCGGATCGACAGCCGATCCGGGCTTCTAGTGGGAGGGCTATGCTTTGGCTCCGATGGAATCCAGCTTCATGAGGGTCTCCGGCGAGAGCTGCAGGCCGGCGGCGGCGAGGTTCTCCTGAAGATGTGCTACCGATGAGGTGCCGGGGATGAGCAGGATATTGGGTGAGCGATGCAGCAGCCATGCAAGCGCGACCTGCAGGGGCGTTGCCTTGAGATCGGCGGCAACCTCCGACAACGTGGACGACTGCAGCGGGGAGAAGCCGCCGAGGGGGAAGAAGGGGACATAGGCGATGCCCTTTACGGCGAGTTCATCGACGAGTGCGTCATCCGTGCGCTGGGCGAGGTTATAGAGGTTCTGCACGCAGACGACGGGTGCAATGGTATCCGCCTGACGAACCTGCGCGGCGGTGGCGTTGCTGATGCCGAGATGCCGGATGAGACCCTGTTGCTGCAGTTTTGCGAGCACCGTGAAGGGTTCTTCGACCGAGCCTTCCGCGGGTCCATGGCCGTCGCCCCAAAGACGCATGTTGACCACGTCCAGCGCGTCCGTGCCGAGGTTGCGGAGGTTGTCATGGACGGCCTGGGTGAGCTCGTCCGGGCTGGCGGCGGGGTGCCAGGAGGCATCGGACTCGCGGCGGGCGCCGACTTTGGTGACGATGGTCAGGCCGTCCGGGTATGGGTGGAGAGCTTCGCGAATGATCTGGTTGGTGACATGCGGACCATAGAAGTCGCTGGTATCTATATGATTGACGCCGGCTGCGATGGCCTCGCGCAGGACGGCGATGGCCTCGTCGCGATCCTTGGGCGGGCCATAGATCTTCGGGCCGGTGAGCCGCATGGCGCCATACCCCATGCGGTGGAGCGATATGCTGCTGTGGGGCAGGGTGAAGGCTCCGCCAAGACTTTGTGCGTTCGACATTCGAGTTCCTCCGCTGGCTCATGGTGAGCTGCATGTGGTTAGATGAAGAGAGCTTCAGTTTCGGAGTTCGCATTTGCAAACAGCCGTGAGAGAAACGATGAAGCCGCGAAAGACGCCGGTTCAGGCGCGGTCGACTGCGACCGTGGATGCGATTCTGCAGGCGGCGATTCAGGTTTTAGTTGCGGTAGGCAAGGAGCGGCTGACGACGACACAGGTAGCCTTGCGTGCAGGGGTCTCCGTAGGCACCCTGTACCAGTACTTTCCGAACAAGAGTGCGTTGCTGCAGGCGTGCCTGCGGCGGCACATGGATGGGGTAGGCGGCGCGTTGGAACGGGTCTGCGAGAGCTACAAAGGGAGGCCGCTGCTGGAGATGGCGACAGCGCTGATCGCCGTGTACTTAGAGGTGAAGATGAACAACCTCAAGGAGAGCACGACGCTGTACGCGGTGAGCGCGGACATCGATGGCGCGGCGATCAGCAAGGTGATCAGCCTGCGCCTGCAGCACGCGCTGGCGGGTTTGTTCGCGACGGCTAAGGAGGGGCTGCGGAAGCAGCCGGAGGTGATGGCGGCGATGGTCCTTGCGGCGTTGAACGGGGTCGCGCGCAAGGTGTTGGAGGCGAAGTCGCCGGATCGGGAGGTGGGGCCGCTGCGCGAGGAGCTGACGGTGATGATCCACGCGTATCTGCGGACGTGTGCGGCAGAGTTGGCGGCTTAGCGGGCTCGTTAGGAGCCAGGCTTCCAGATGGGGTCAAGCTGGAACCAGGTGGGCGTGACGGCGACCGTCGTAGGGGATGGACCGCAGATGACGGCGTTGAAGGGCGCGTGCAGCGTGGCTCCGCCGACCGTGACGGTGATCTGGAAGGGAGAGAGGCAGGCGCCGTGATCGTAGACCTGGCCGTTGACCCAGCGCAGGGTGGAGGTGGCTTCAGCGCCGGGCGCGAGCGGGAGCGGAAGCATGACCGGGCCGGGATGCATGCCGCGCACCGGGGCGATCTCGGCGGTAATGGCGAGGGGCTTGCCAAGGGAGTCCAGGAAGGCGATGGCGGGCAGGCGCGGAATCTGGCAGGCGGTGGAGCCGATGTTTCGGAGCACGACGAGGATGCCGCTATGCGAGGTGCTGTCGAAGTTGCCGTCTTCGGCGTCGAGGCCAAGCGAGAGGGCGTTCGCGGCACAGGGTGGCGGCAGCTTGTTGGGTTGGCCGAACGTCGCTGCGGGTAAGGCGAACGCGGCGGCGAAGATGAGGCTCATCGTGCGATGGGTCACGTGCGGACTCCTTGCTGCTCACCACAATACGTGCAAAACGAGTGGCTGGATAGAATGTTGGGATGCGGATGGATGAGGCGATGCTCGGCGTCAAGACGGTGGAGCAAAGCCATAGCGCGGTGGAGGTGCATGGAGTTCAGTATGACTCGCGGCGAGTCGGGCCGGGGGATGTATTCGTCGCAATGCGCGGGGGCAGCGCGAATGGCAACAGGTTTATTGCGGCTGCGATAGAGCGTGGGGCAAGCGCAATTGTGACAGACTCTCACGCGGTTTGGGAGAAGGAGCGGCTCGCCTTTCAGGCGGTGCCGTTCTATCTGGTTGAACATGGCCGGCGGGCGCTCGCGGAGATTGCGGCGAACCTGCTGGGGCATCCGGAAAAAGCGCTGGCGGTAAGCGCGGTGACGGGCACCAACGGCAAGACGACCACGGCGTTTCTGCTGGAGCAGATGCTGCGCAGCGTAGGCCGGACGTGCGTGCTGATCGGGACGATTGAGACGCATGTGGGCAATGAAGTCCGCGCAAGCGAGCATACGACTCCGGAGGCCTCCAACTTGTTGAAGACGTTTGCGGATGGCGTGGCGGCGGGTGCGACCGAGGCGGTGATGGAGATGTCCAGCCATGCGCTGGATCAGGAGCGGGTGTGGGGCGTGCTGGTGGATGTGGCGATGTTCACGAACCTGACGCAGGATCACCTGGACTATCACGGCACGATGGAGCGGTACCGGCAGGCGAAGGCGAAGCTGTTCGCGGGCGTGGAGACGGAGCCGCCAAGGGTGTCAATCATCAATGAGGACGATACCTCCGGGATATGGCTGTTGACGCGGGAGCTTGGGCCGGAGGTAATGACGTACGGGCTGCAGGCGGGGGAGTTTCGCGCGGCGGAGGTGAAGCTTGTAGCAGGGCACACGAGCTTTATGTGGCAGACGCCGTATGGTTCGGTCCGGATAGAGTCTCCGCTGACGGGGAAGGTGAACGTTTACAACCTGCTTGCAGCCTCATGCGCGGCGCTTGCCAGAGGGCTGACGCTGGAGCAAATTGCAGGCGCGGCGCGTGAGCTGCGACAGGTGGCGGGACGGTTTCAGACCGTCGTGAATGATCTGGGAATCACGGTGGTGGTGGACTATGCGCATACCGACGATGCGCTGCGAAATCTGATTGGGCTGGCGCGGGAGCTGGTAGGCGGAGGCGCCTCGGGTTCAGGCCGGGTGATTACGTTGTTCGGTTGCGGTGGGGATCGTGACAAAACCAAGCGGCCGAAGATGGGGCGAGCCGCAGGCGAAGGAAGTGATCTGGTGGTGTTGACCAGCGACAATCCGCGAACGGAGGATCCGGCGGCGATCTTATCCGAGGCGCTGGCCGGCCTGCGCGAGACCGGGGCGGAGTGTGTCGTCGAGCCGGACCGCGCTGCGGCGAT
This sequence comes from uncultured Acidobacteriaceae bacterium, assembly GCA_964246715.1. Taxonomy (GTDB): domain Bacteria; phylum Acidobacteriota; class Terriglobia; order Terriglobales; family Acidobacteriaceae; genus Edaphobacter. Next base: position 15,276 of record CAXTRZ010000008.1, read on the forward strand.
TAAGCTGGCGATCAAGGCGGCGAAGCGCGGAGACATTGTGCTGCTGGCGGGGAAGGGGCATGAGAAGGTGCAGATAGTTGGCGACCGGACCCTGCCGTTTGACGATGTGGAGGTCGCGGGGCGAGTGGTGCGGGAGATGGCGCGAGAGGCTTAGCGCCGAGTTGCACCGATGGAACTGATTCGGGAGCTTTGATTCAAGAGCGAGCGGGGACACGAGGAATGAGGGATCGATGAAGTTGACGTTGGGGCAGGTGGCGGATTGGATTCATGCCGAGGGGGACTTTACCACCTCGACCGAGGTGACGGGATACTCGATCGATTCACGCACGATTGGCGCGGGTGAGTTGTTCTTTGCCGTCATGGGCGAGCGAGTGGATGGGCACGACTTTGTGCAAGCAGCGCTGGCGAACGGCGCGGCTGCGGCGGTCGTGAGCAACCGCTGGCTGGCGCCGGATGATGCGCGGCTGGTCGATCCCTGCAAGCTGCTGCGCGTGCCGGAGGGCGAGGACTGCGTGCTGAGCGCGATGCAGACGTTGGCGCATCGGGTGCGGCAGGCGTGGGCCCGCGTTTCAAGAGACGGCCGGGTGATCGGTGTTACCGGCTCCGCGGGCAAGACGACGACCAAGGAGATGGTGGCGATTGTGCTTTCCCATGTCTCAGGAGCGAGACAGGAGACGCCCGGATTCAAGGTGCTGAAGTCCGCCGGGAACCTGAACAATCACTTTGGCGTGCCGCTGCAGTTGCTGCGGCTGGAGCCAGAGCATGACGTCGCGGTCATTGAGATGGGGATGAACCATGCCGGCGAGATACGGCGTCTGGCGGAGATCGCCGAGCCCAACTGGGGCGTGGTGAGCAATGTCGCGGCGGCGCATCTGGAGTTCTTTCCCGAGGGCATTGCGGGGATTGCGGCGGCGAAGCGGGAGTTGATTGAGGCGCTGCCTCAGGATGGGCTGGCGTTCTTGAATGCCGATGATGCGTGGGTCTCCACGTTTGGCGCGGCGATTGCCGAGCGCGCGGTGTTGTTTGGGCTGAGCCCTGCGGCTTCGGTTCGGGCGGAGAACGTGACCGATGCCGGAGCAGAGGGTGTGCGGTTCACGGCGGTCGCGGATGACGAGCGAGCAGAGGTGCGGCTTGCGTTGCTCGGGCGGCACAATGTGCAGAATGCGCTGGCGGCCATCGCGGTGGGGTGGAAGAGCGGGATCTCGCTGGCGGCTTGTGCAGAGGCGCTGGCCACCATGCAGGCGGAGGAGAAGCGCGGATCGATCCTGCATTGGCGCGGCGCCACATTGGTGAACGATTGCTACAACTCCAATCCGGCGGCGCTCGACGCCATGGTGGATGCGCTGCTGGCGATGCCGGCAGGCGAAGGCGGCCGCCGCATCGTGGTCGCGGGGGAGATGCTGGAGCTTGGCCCTGAGGGGCCGGCGCTGCATCGCGCATGTGGAGAGAGGATGCGCGAGCGCGGGATAGATCAGGTGGTCGGGGTGCGTGGTCTGGCGAAGCACTTGGTAGACGGCGCTGGCGAGGCCGCGGTCTTTGTCGAGAGCCCGGATGAGGCGGGTGCGTGGCTGGCGGGGAACCTGCGCCCCGGCGATGCGGTGCTGCTGAAGGCCTCGCGCGGAGTGCGGCTGGAAGATGCGCTGCGGAGGCTTGAGGCGGGAAGCTAGTATCCGCGCAGGTGCGGCGCGCCATGTGCGGCAAAGCGGGACTGTTAAGATAACTAAGATAACGAAAGGCCGCGTTCTGATCGCGCCCGCGCGGAGACCCTCGCTTGCTCTATTGGCTGCTCTACCAGAAGCTCTTTCCTTACTTCCGGCTGTTTCGCATCTTCCGCTATCTGACGTTTCGGTGCGTCTTCGCAAGCCTGACGGCGCTGTTGATCGGGCTGCTGATCGGGCCGTTCGTCATCCAGCGGCTGCGCGAGTTTCAGATCGGCCAGTACATCCGCGAGGAAGGTCCGCAGAGCCATCAAAAGAAGGGCGGCACGCCGACCATGGGCGGAGTGCTGATCTGCATCTCCATCCTGGTGCCCACGCTGCTCTGGTCGGATCTGTCGAATCCGTTTGTCTGGGTGGTGACGCTGTCAACCATTGCCTTCGGCGCGATTGGCTTTGCCGACGATTACATCAAGGTGGTGCATCGGCGGAATCTGGGGCTGACCGGGCGGCAGAAGCTGGCGCTGCAGTTTACGGCAAGCGCCGTGGTGGCGGTGGCGCTGCTGGCGCTGCAGAGCATGGGGAGCTACTCCACGCGGTTGGTGGTGCCGTTTGCCAAGCGGCTGCGGCCGGACCTGGTGTGGGAGTGGATGGGTCACATCCCGCACCTGCACTGGCTGGCGTTCATTCCGTTCGTGGTCTTTGTCATGATCGTGATCGCCGGCGCCTCAAATGCGGTAAACCTGACGGACGGGCTGGACGGGCTGGCGATTGGGTGCACCATCATCGCGGCGGGCGCGCTGACGGTGTTGACCTATGTCAGCGGCCACGTGGTCTTTTCGGACTACCTGGAGCTGCAGCGCATGCCGCTGGTCAGCGAGCTCACCGTCTTCTGCGGGGCCATGGTGGGCGGATCGATCGGCTTCCTCTGGTACAACGCGCACCCAGCGGAGATCTTCATGGGCGACGTAGGATCGCTGGCGCTGGGCGGCGCGATCGGCACGGTGGCCGTGGTCATCAAGCAGGAGTTGCTACTTCCGTTCATCGGCGGCGTCTTCATCCTGGAGCTGATGAGCGTGGTGCTGCAGGTAGGAAGCTACAAGCTGCGCAACGGTAAGAGGATCTTCAAGATGGCGCCGCTGCATCATCACTTTGAGCTGCTGGGCTGGAGTGAGAGCAAGGTCATTGCGCGATTCTGGATTTTGGCGCTGGTCTTCGCGCTGCTCGCGCTTACGACGCTGAAGCTGAGGTAAGACTATCTCCGTCAACTGCCATTCTGCGCTGCGATATATTTTTCTTGATGTCCACCCTGATCTTCCAGTCCTTCCGCACGGAGAATGTGCCCTCCTATATTCCGCAATGTCTGCAAAGCGTCCGCGCCTGGGCGCAGGGAGCGGGCCACACCTATGAGTTCTGGGACGATGCCTTCCTTCGTCTGGTTCCCGAGTGGTACCGGGCCAGGGCGGGTTGGCATACGTGTGTCGTCGCTGACCTTGCCCGCCTCTTGCAGGCACGGACGTATCTCCAACAGGGATGGGAGCGTGTGGTCTGGATGGATGCGGATGTCCTTGTCTTCGATCCGGAGCGGCTTCACCTTCCACCCACCCGCGCCTTTCGCTATTGCAGGGAGATCTGGTTGCATCGCACGCCCGAGGGGCAGATCTTTCCGGCGCACAAGGTCAATAACGCCGTCTGCATCTTTGGACCGGAGGCGTTGGACCACTTGAACGAGTACATTGCGCGCTGCATGGCTCTGGTCGCGGCATTGCCCGCCGTCTCCAACAGTCTCATGGTCGGAACGGATGTCCTGACGTCGCCGTTCTCCGGACAGGATCGCATTGAGAACGTGGGAATTGTCAGTCCCATGCTGCTGCAGGCGATTCTGCGGGATGAGAACGAAGTTCTTCGACACTACGTCTCATGGCATGGATGCCCGGTCTACGCGGCAAACCTGTGCAACGTGTACCGGTTGCTCTACGAAGCGCCCGGCCTGTTCGACTACCTGCTGGAGCAGGCGATCGCCAAGCTCCTGGCGACCAGGGGCGGCCTGCTCGGCGAAGATCGCCTGCGCTCCCTGTAACGCACAGGGCAATGACAGCGCTCCATCTTCACGGCAGTACCTAGTAAATTGGACGGATGGAACTGAAGAATAAACGGGTGCTGGTGGTGGGGCTGGGCAAGAGCGGGTTGGCGGCGGCATTGTTTCTGCGCGACCGGGGAGCGCGGGTGACGGTCTCGGATACGCGCTCCGCCAAGGAACTAGCCACGCAGATTCCGGCGCTGCTGGAGGCCGGGATCATGGTTGAGTCCGGCGGCCACGGACTGCTGACCTTTCGCCGGCAGGACCTGATCGTCGTCTCGCCGGGCGTACCGCTGGAGACGCCGGAGGTGGCGCAGGCGCAAGCCTTCGGACTCGCCGTCATCGGCGAGCTGGAGCTGGCCAGCCGCTTTCTCGACGGCTCGGTCATCGCCGTTACGGGCTCAAACGGCAAGACCACCACCACCACGCTCATTGGCAAGATCTTCATGGATGCCGGGCTTCCCACGCAGGTGGGCGGCAACATTGGGCTGCCGGTCATTGAACTGATTCCGCAGAGCCGCCCGGAGACGTGGAACGTGCTGGAGGTCTCTAGCTTTCAGCTTGAGACGGTTGTCGAGTTCAAGCCGAAGATTGCGCTGGTGCTGAACATCACGCCGGACCACCTGGATCGCCACGGCACCTTCGCAAAGTATGCGGCGGCGAAGGCGAAGATCACAGGCCGGCAGGATGAAAGCGACTTCCTGATCCTGAACGCAGAGGACAAGAACGCGCAGATGATCGCCGCCAAAACCAAGGCGCAGGTCTTCTGGTTCAGCAATCGGCGGTCCATCAAGCAGGGCGCGTTCGTGCATGGGGAGAGCGTGCTCTTTCTTGCCAGGGAGGCCGGCACGCCGGAGCCGGTGCTTCCGGTTGCGGAGATCCCGCTGAAGGGCGCGCACAATGTGGAGAACGTGCTGGCCGCGGTCTGCGGGGCGCGGCTGGCCGGCATCGATGCGGAGACCATTCGCGCCGCGGTACGGACCTTCCAGGCGGTCGAGCACCGGCTGGAGCTGGTGCGGGTGCGCCACGGCGTGGAGTATTACAACGACTCCAAGGCAACCAACGTGGACGCCACCGTGAAGGCAGTTGAGTCCTTCCCCGGCAACATTCACCTGATCCTCGGCGGCAAGGACAAGAACTCCGACTACGCGCAGATGGCGGACCTGCTCCGCGAACGGGTCAAGGTTGTTTACACCATTGGTTCAGCGGCGGAAAAGATTGAGCGCCAGCTGGATGGAGTCGTGAAGATAGACCAGGCGGGTACGTTGGATGCGGCCGTTAGGCACGCAGCCCACGCAGCGGCCGGCGGCGATATCGTGTTGCTTGCGCCGGCCTGTTCCAGCTTCGACCAGTTTGACAATTATGAGCATCGTGGCCGCGTCTTCCGCGAGACGGTTCAGGGACTAGAGGATTAGATGGCGATGCGCGTCGGCGTGGATAAATGGTTGTTCGGGGTGGTCCTGCTGCTGACGCTCTTTGGCCTTGTGATGGTCTTTTCGGCTTCGGCGGTCATCTCGACCGCGGAGTCCGGCTCTCCCTACAAGTATGTGGCCAAGCAGGGCGCTTACGCGCTGGCCGGCATCTTCACGCTGATCATGCTGATGCGCGTCGACTATCGCAAGTACAACAGCCCGCGCGTGGTCTTCCCGCTGATGGCCCTGACGACGCTGCTGCTGGTGGGCGTCTTCGGCATGCACGCGCTCAACAACACGCATCGCTGGTTCAAGTTCGGCGGCTTCTTCACCTTCCAGCCTTCGGAGCTGGCCAAGCCGATGATCGTGCTCTTCCTCGCGTACTTCCTGCAGACGCGCATCCACAAGATGGACGATTGGAAGGGCACCGTCCTGCGTGCGGCGCTGCCTCCGCTGGTCTTTGTTGCGCTCATCCTGAAGGAGCCGGACCTGGGCACGGCGCTGGTCTGCGCGGCGGTGACGGTGCTGATGCTGTATCTGGCCGGGCTGGAGGTGAAATGGATCGGCCTCGCCGCGCTGCTGAGTTCGCCTGTGCTGTACTGGATGCTGTGGCGCGTGCCATGGCGCCGCGCTCGTCTGATCGCCTTCATGAATCCGGAGGCGGACCCACTCGGCAAAGGCTTCCACATGATGCAGTCGCTCATCGCCGTGGGCACGGGCGGCATCCGCGGGCTGGGCCTGATGGAGGGCCGCCAGAAGCTCTACTATCTGCCCGAGGCGTGGACTGATTTCATCTTTGCCAACATCTCCGAGGAGCTTGGCCTTATCGGCGCGCTTATCCTGGTAAGCCTCTTTGTGGCGCTAGGCTATCGCGGTCTGCGCGCTGCGTTTCTCTCCACCGATCCTTTCGCCCGCTTCCTCGCCTTCGGCATTACGACCGCAATCCTGATCCAGGCTTTCTTCAACATCAGCGTCGCGCTGGCGCTGGTGCCCACCAAGGGGATTACGCTGCCGTTCATCTCCTTCGGCGGCACCTCGTTGTTCTTCACATTGGCCGGGATGGGCGTGCTGCTCAACATCACGCGAGAGATCGACTAGCCCCGTGCACGTGTTGATTGCCGGCGGAGGCACTGGAGGTCACGTCATTCCTGCGTTGGCGATCGCGCGCCAGTTGCGCGATACCGCAGGTGCCGAGGTGCGCTTCGTCGGAACGGCGCGCGGCATCGAAACGAAGCTGGTCCCCGAGGCTGGCTTTCCATTGGAATTGATCCACGTGGGTCAGTTGAAGAACGTCAGCCTGATGACGCGCCTGCGGACCCTGAGCGATCTTCCGTTGGGTGTGCTGCGCTGCATGCGGCTGCTAGAAGACTTCCGGCCTGCCGTGGTCATCGGTGTAGGCGGCTATGCCTCCGGCCCGGCTATGATGGCCGCGCTGCTGCTGCGCATCCCCACCCTCGCGTATGAGCCCAACGCCGTTCCCGGCCTGACAAACCGTATCGTCGGCCGCTTCGTCAATGCAGCCGCTGTGAGTTATCCGCAGACGACACGCTACTTCCACCGCGCTGCCGTGACCGGCGTACCCGTGCGCCAGGCCATCTTCGACGTGCCGATAAAGTCCCCTAACGCCGCCCCACACTTGCTGATCACCGCCGGAAGCCAAGGCGCCAAGATCTTCAATGAGATGATGCCTGCCATCGTTGCCCGTCTGCTTGCGGCCGTTCCAGATTTGACGATCCTCCATCAGGCGGGCAGCCGCCATCAGGAAGCCACGCGGCAGGCCTACATCGCCAGCGGCGCCGACCCCTTGCGCTGGGAGGTTCGTCCGTTCATCGACGACATGCCCCACCAGTACGCCCTCTGCAACCTTGTGCTTGCCCGCTCGGGAAGCACGGTGTCGGAGCTCGCCGCGGCAGGCCGGCCCTCGCTTCTGGTGCCGTTCCCGCAGGCCGCGGACGACCACCAACGCCGTAACGCCGAGGTGCTGGTGCAGGCAGGCGCGGCGGTAATGATCCTACAGCCGGACCTAACGCCGGAACGCCTGCTCGACGAGTTGACCGCACTGCTGCTGCATCGAAAGAGGCTCATAGCCATGGGAGCCCATGCGCGAATACTGGCCCGCCCCGGCGCACTGGAGCGCATTGCGGAGATGGCCTTGAAGCTGGCCTCTTAATCACACCTAAGCTGAAGCAAAACGGACCCCGCCAAGAAGCGGGGATCGTTTTGCTTCAGGTTGCGTGAGTCTTACCG
>CAXTRZ010000009.1:0-12204 GCA_964246715.1 uncultured Acidobacteriaceae bacterium
TCACAGCAGCCGACAGCATCTTCGCGATGTTTGCTGTGTCATAGCCTTCGGTAGCGGGCTCGGATTTACCCAGCCCGGGCGGGTCAAGTGCGAAGACCTGATGACGGTCTGCAAGCCGCGGGACAATTTCGCTATAGGCTTCTGCGGTCTCAGGCCATCCCGGCAAGAGAATTACCGGCGTCCCAGAACCGGCAACGAATGCGTGGATTCCGCCATCGAGCGTTGTTTCCTTCCAGTTCAAGTTCATACGTCTCTCCTCAAGATGAGCCGCCGTCATTGCGGTCCGTCGATACCAGCGTGCCGGCCCGGGACCCATTGCACGCGCAGAACAAGCTTGTTGCCCTCTGAGCGATTGAGCGCGCCGACTTCGTGATAGCCGTTGGCGTAAAGCAGATACTGGCCCCGGTTCCAGACAATTCCCGGACCGATTGCTCCGACCTGCTCCGGCGACGACAAGATGGCCGAGCCGTTGATCCGAGGCGCAGTGAGCTCACGGAGCAAGTAGCCGTTTGCTCCTACCCACACGCCGTGCGGCAGACTATAGGCCGCGGTCGCATTGAAGTGAATCGCCTGGCCGGCTTGGCTGGAGCGTGCCTGGTTTCCGACAGCGGGATCGTTGTTCCTGCCGTTGTAGAGGTAGTGCACCCGCCAGCTCGTTTCCACCTTTCTGGTCGGAAAGAACGTGAAGGCATAGTACGGATGCACCGTGAACGCATGCCCGCTCAGACTGACCGGAGTGTCCTGCCGGTACTCGCCTGAAGGCACTTCAAAGTCGAGGACAAAGCGCTGATTGAATTGGCTGGAGCCGAATTTGAGTGCCTTCCATTGCAAGACGAGAGGCGAGATGGTCAGATCGCCGAGTCCGCTCGCCACATCGCTCGAGCCCGCATTCACATGCGCGGTAACGATGATCGCTTCAAAGCCCCACCATGCCCCGAAGAGCTTCTGTTTCGTCAGGTCGATGCCGTGTGTTAGCCCGCTGATACTGTTTACACCGGGAGCGCTGACTACAGCGTGTCCTGATCCATCGACTTTTATGCCGCTATGACTAGCGTCTCCAATCTGTTCGAGAAAAATCCCTGGTGCACCAAGAGCATCGAGGAAACTTGTGTCGCCAAGATTGACGGTAGGCTCCTGTGGGTGCTGCTGCCCACGCAATGCGGCGCTGCCTGCCAAGACGGCGACAAAGAACTGTCCTAACCGGCGGCCGAAATGAGACCTCACGATGTCTCTCCCTGAGCTCGACTCAAGACTTCTGCGCGAAGTGCATGAATGCCCCTAGTGAGAATGCGCAACGTGTCTGCATCGGTGAACTTATTATCTCGGATTCGGTTCTCCACGCCGGAAAGGAAAATCTCTCGACCGGGAACTACATGCGCCAGCATAGACACGAGCGTCTCCCGCAGCTGGTATTGAGCTCTAACACCTCCGGTACCGCCGGAGGCGGAGGTGATAATCAATACCGGCTTTCCGCGAAAACACGATGCAAATGCCGGGCGAGACGCCCAGTCAAGCGCGTTCTTCAGCACTCCCGGTATCCCGTGGTTGTACTCGGGCGTTGCGATCACGATGCCGTCGCTAGCCTGGACCTCGTTGCGCAGTTCTGCAATGGGCGGTAGTGGCGGGTCGGTGTCCAGGTCCTCGTTGTAGAGCGGTATGTCTTCTAATGTCCTAACCGCCAAGGTGATGCCGAGATGCTCCTGTTGACTTAGTGCGCGAAGAATCGCAGTGCTGAAAGACGCTGTCCTCAGGCTGCCCGATATCGCCAAGATCTTAGGGACATCTGCCAGGTTTTTCTTGTTTGCGATTGGTTCGTACATGGATTCTCGTGCACCTATAGAAGAGATGCCGCGCTGATTATCCGTGATTGAGAATACTTGGTGATGTAATCTATCACCGCAGAAGATAAGTAGCCACGAGGAGGCTGCGTGGACATCAGGCATTATCGGAGTTTCATCGCATTAGCAGACGAAGGCAGCTTCACTTCTGCCGCACGGAAGCTGCATGTTGTTCAATCCGGCTTATCTGTGACGATCAAGGAGATGGAGGAGGAACTTGGTGTCAGGCTGGTGCAGCGCACCACAAGGCGCGTATCGCTGACGGATGCAGGAATTCTTTTTCTCGAATATGCGAGACCGGCTGTGACGATGCTCAATGACGGAATGGAAGCCGTCAGGGCGCAAAGCCGCATAGTGCGGGGCCGGATCAGCCTTGGCATATTGCAGAGTTTGGGGCCGTACATCGATCTACCGACTGTTTTGGGCCGATTCCATGCACAATACCCCAATGTTGACTTCACCGTTCGCTCCATCGACAGCCCACAAGCGCCCGAACTTATTAAGAAGGGATTTGTCGATCTCTGCTTTCACGCGATCACGGCGACGACGTTGCCGGCCGGCGTAGACGCTGTTCCATTTACCCAAGACTCCTTGGTTGCAATTTGCGCCAAGAAGCATCTGCTGGCTCAACGAAGAGCAGTAACGCTGGAAGCGATGTGTCGGCTGCCCTTTGTGGATTTGACGCGAGAGCGAGCGCTTCGCATACTTGTCGACAAAAGTTGTGCGGCCCATGGGCTTAGGCGCAAGAGCATGTTTGAAGTTAGCGCGGTAGAAACGATGCTTCAGTTCGTCGCTGCAGGATTGGGTGTTTCCATTGTGCCATTGGCGTTGGCAAAGGCATCGGAGGCTTCTTTAAATTTACAAATTCTTTCATTTCGAGATCAGGTCTTTCGCATGCCAAAGTGGAAGCTAGCCGTATTAGTCCGATCGCAACACCGGAAACTTGCCGGGCAAACAGTCCTCAGTCTTATGCTTGAGGCTTTCACAAAAGTACGTGGAGAGAACGACGCAACACAACGATCACAACCTACCGTCGGCGATGACGAATTGCCTCATCGCTTTTAGATAAGGACTGGGCATACTACATCGCTCACATGAACATCCATGCAATGTAGAAAAACGCAAAATTAGACGTCTTTGAGGCGTCGATTCCATAGGGTCATCCGTGCGGAGTAATGAGTGAGGGTTGTTTGGTGGTGCTGCCAGTCTGGAGCGAACTCCTCTCCACGCTGAATCCTGCTTACAGGGAATTTATGAGGGAGTTCAAGACAAATACGGGCTCTGGCGCATTGCTGCCCACACATAAGCGGCTTTAAATACAACCACTTCATCTTCTGGCAAGAACTGATAACAGGGAATCGCTTGACGGAGCAGGGAAACTCCATGTGGGAGCAGGGACGTCTTGCAGCACTTTTGCTTGCCCAGGCTGACCCCCACTCACTAGTGTTCGCGCCCTACTTGAACTCTTGGGAGTAGCCGTTTGTGCGATCCTCCGATTCCGGAAACCCGGAAGATCTCGGGATTGCCAAGCTCACTATCGAAACTCTTTTAAAGACTAGCGCATATATCGTTCAAGAATCGGTCTGCTGGGTGACCGCATCGAGCAGCACCGCCGGCCATCTGTCATTCAATCTGAAGTCGATGACGCCATCCGGCGTTTGCGATATCAGGCACTGGGCCGTCGAGCCCATACGCGTAGTAAGCGCTGTTACATGAGACGTAAATGGTCCGCTGAACTGCAGCGCTCGGCATCTGCCGGGTACGAGGTGCAGGCTGCCAATCACCACAAGAGCGATTGTGAGAGCTACTCCGTGGTCCACGAGTCCATTGGCCTATTATCGCGAGTCGAACCTCGAATTGAGGCGGTGAGGAGACCAAGCCCGCCTTTTCAGTGCACGTCTACTCGACCCTGCCAACGTGATTCATAGGAGCACAGGCTGATCTTGTGATCGACTGCGTCAAGCAAATAGAGGCTTTTACCGTGCGCTCTATAAGCATGATGTTTGTTGGAGGGGACAACCCGGAGCACCCCAAAATGCACTAAGCATTTGCCAACGAGGGAGTGAAGGACATACGAATACCATGCCTCGGACGCAGGATGACCATAGGCCGGGCTTCGATCGTTTGGCCGGGCACGATCTGGAAGTTGTAGTTTCTGAGCAGGTCGCTCAGGATCATCAGGATCTGCAGCATGGCATAGTGGTTGCCGATACAGACTCGCGGTCCGCCCCCGAACGGCAGGTAGGTGAACGGCGCACGCAGCTTCTCGTTGCCCTTCAGGAAGCGGTCGGTATCGAAGATCTCAGGGTCGGGCCAGTGCCTGGCCGCATGGTGCGCCCCATACACATGCACGATTACCATCGAACCGGCGGGAATGGCAACGTTGCCGACGCGGTCATCTGCGATGGCCTCGCGGTCGACCATCCAAAAAGGAGGATAGAGCCGGAGAGCCTCCTGGATGACCTGGGTTGAGAAGACGAATCTGGGAACGTCGGCGTGGCCGACAGGCGCATCGCCAAGCACGTCTGTAAATTCCTGACGAACCCGTTCGAGGCAATCCGGCCGTGAGCTGAGGAGGTAGAGCAGCCATGCGAGTGCATTCGACGAGGTTTCGTGGCCCGCAACCAGCAACTGCATGCTCTCACTGAGGATGAGCGAGTCGCTCATCCCTTCACCATCCGTGTAACGGGCGTCCATCAACGTTTGCAGCAGGTCATGACCAGGCGCTTCTTTGCGGCGTCTCTTGATGTACTCCAGCAAGACAGCATCCGCGCTGGTGCGCATCTCTTCATGTTTGCGAAGCTCGCCCGAGAGGGAGAACCAGGGGTTCAGATAGGGCTGAAGGGTCTGACGAACGATGAACTCTTGAACCGTACAAATGGTATGGCTGACGCGATCAATGTCTTCTGCTTTCAGCCGCGCACCAAATAGCGATCGGGCGACCATCGCAAAGGTGATCCTCATCAATTGGGAATAGATATCGACCGGCCCGCTGCGGATCTGCAGGTCAAACTCTCTCATCGATTCGGCCAGGGAGTCTTGCATGAGGATCGACAGAGCATCGAGTTGTTTGCGGTCAAAACCCTTCTGGATCAGCCGTCGCTGAGTCTTCCAAGGCTCGCCATGCGTTGTGAGCAGGCCCTTGCCGAGGAAGTGTCCCATCCGCTTCACCTGGATCTCAGACTTGTGATAGTTCTCCGCATTCGTCTTCAAGACATGCTGAATGACTGCAGGATCGATGGTTACGATCGCTTCCTTGATGCCGCCCAGATAGAAGCGGAAGGTGTCGCCATGGGAACCGCTGTACTTGTTCAAAACGTGTACGGGATTGCTGGCCATGGCGCATGAATCGGCGAAGGAACGCCAACGCGAGACGGCCGGAATAGGGCTGGACGAGGTCATCCCGGGCTGCATCAACCTTCGTTCCCAAGATGCTTCAGGAGCTGGAGATGATGCCAGACCGCTTTCGTCATGGTGGCGTGCTGCCGGTAAGGGACGCCAAACTCTTCTGCAGTATCCTTTACAATCCGGGTGAGCGGAGCGTAGTGGGTGTGGCACACGTAGGGGCAAAGATGGTGGACAACGTGGTGATTGAGTCCGCCCACAAGCCAGCCGACGAGGGGATTCTCGGTCGCGTAGTCGGCGGTGGTAGCGAAGACGTGATACACACCATTTTCGAACTCATTGCGCTGCAGAGGGAAATACGTATCTTCAATGACATGTGTCGTTTGGAAGACGAGCACGACGCTGAGACCCGCCACCAGGTGAACCAGGAAGAAGGCAGAGAAGACCAGCAGCGGAGACTCCTTCATGACCGCGATCGGCAGGAAGAGCATGTACGTGAGATAGAAGGCTTTGCCTGCAAACAGGATGACGTATTCGCGGAGAGGATGCCTTGTCCGCGTCAGATAGTCGTGAGCTGGAAAGAAAAAGCTTTGGAAATCCCGGACAAAGACGTACTCAAGCGAGAATAGTGCATATAGAAAGAGAGCGTAGATATGCTGGAAGCGATGCAACGGGGTACGAGGGTCGTGCGGTGTGAAGCGGAACAGGCCGCGTCCCTCAATGGCGTCGTCTTCGCCGTGCAGATTGATGCAGGAGTGGTGGCCGCGGTGATGCAGGATACGCCACATATAAGAGCTGATCCCGCAGAGATCGAAAACGTAGTTCAGGCTCTTGTTGATGGCTGGGCGCGAGGAGATCGCGTTGTGGTTACTGTCATGAGCGATGTTTAACAAAAGAAAGGTCTGAGCGAGGCCCCCCAAGACGTAGAGTGTGATAAATTCCCATGCAGTGGGACGGTGCGCATATAAAGCGATCCAACTGCCCGCCAGCACAGCCATCCCGATGGCGATCTTTCCCCACATCATGGAGTCTGCTTTGGGAGAGAGTTCTGCGTCCGCGAAAAACCTGTCGAGGCGCCGGCGGAGAACCTTGGGGAAGGTAGATGCACTTACTGCTTCGGCAGCCGGCGGCGCGGAGGCTTCCGACCGCACAAAATCTTCCAGGTCCGCTCTTGCGGGAATCGTCGCTTGCGCTGCAGGCATCACTGGCCCTCTCCACTTTTCGGTGATTAGACTCAATCAACCGCTCGCCTAGCGATTGTAGAACGAAGCCCGCACACAATCCAGAAAAGCCCGGAGCCTCGTATTATCCAGTGCTCTTGCTATCATAAAGCCAGACGGGGATGCGGGAGCGCGACTCCTGCGCCGTCTCTGGGCATTTGGCAGTACTCTGTATCGCTTTGATAGTCTCGCCGAAAAAGAGGATCGCTCTGTCGCAACTGGCTCTAAAAATGGCACTGATGCTAACAAAGCAGTCATCTAGCGGAACTCGGCGCAGCTTTGTCCGTCTAAGACTCTAGACTTTGATTTGTTTCCTCTCGTTCCCCCGCGAAAATCAATCCACGCTTGAAGCTCGCCTTATACCTGTTGGAGGATCGCTGCTTGATCAGTTCGTCGATTTTGGGGAAACTGCAACTACTCGTAGAGGAACACCCGGACAAGCTTCTGTATGCGTATCTCGATGTGGACGGCGATCGTATCGAAAGCTACACTTACGGCTCATTCCTTGCCCGTGCAGAGGCTATAGCCACACATCTGCTGAGCGTCAGCGGCTTCTCCGCTGGGGACCGGCTGCTGCTCGCCTATCCTCCAGGCCTGGAGATGATCTGTGCCTTTTTCGGTTGCGTACGAGCGGGATTGATCCCGGTGCCGGTGTACCCGCCCAGCTCGCGGGGATTCCAAAGTGCGCTCTATAAGATGGTTCACATTTCAAGAGATTGTCAGGCTGCCGGGATCCTGACGAGCCGGGGCTATCACGCCTCCCTCAAGACGAACCTCGCAAGAAGCGGCGTCTCGACTTCCGGAGTCGACGTCGATTACATCTCCGGACTGCCATGGATCGCGACCGAAGAATTTGTCGAGGCGGCAGGCAGTCTCCCGCCGATCGCTCCTTTTGAAATCCTCTTCCTGCAGTACACTTCAGGTTCGACCATGGAGCCGAAAGGCGTCATCGTCTCGCACCAGAACATTCTGGACACCTGTGCGCTGGTGGTTGAGAACGTTGCTCCGGTTGTTGTTTCCTGGCTCCCGCAATACCACGACATGGGTCTGATCGGGTGCTACCTGTACCCCGCGCTGCGGGGTGGCACGACGTATGGCTTCGCGCCCATGGACTTTATCCAGCGGCCCGTGTTGTGGTTCGAGACAATCTCCAAGTATCGTGCGACTTCAACCGCGGCACCCAACTTTGCCTACGATTACTGTCTGCGCACCGGCAGGCTGCTGAAGGAGGCACTGGAGGCCTGCGATCTGAGTTCGTTGCTCGTACTGATGTGCGCAGCGGAACCCGTGAAGCCGGACACGTACACGCGATTTCTGGAAACCTTTCAACCGTACGGACTCAAGTCCGGGAGCTTTTACGTTGCCTATGGTTTAGCGGAAAATACGCTTGCCGTCACGCTCCATGGCCGCAACATTGTCTCGGTCAACAAGCGCGCGCTCACGCTTGGCAAGGCCCGTATGACCACCAATGTATCCGGGATCGATGGGGCGCAGCAGATTGTAAGTTGTGGTGTACCGCTCGAAGGTCTCGATCTTAAGATTGTCGATCCGGGGGGTCATTTCGCGCTGGAGCCCCGTCGCGTTGGGGAGATATGGCTTGCGGGCAATGGTAAGTGCCAGGGGTACTGGAATAATCCCGAACTCACGTTGAAGCAGTTTCGGGCGCGACTCGTGGACGATAGTCCATATGATGATGGATATTTGCGGACCGGCGACCTGGGATTCCTGCATGAAGGAGAACTTTACGTCTGCGGCCGCATCAAGGACATGATCATTCTGCGGGGACAGAACTATTACCCGCACGATATCGAGAGTGTCGTGGAGAAATCGTCGAGCCTGATCCGCCACAATTGCGTTGCCGCCTTCCAGATCCATGAAGACAACGAACCGGCATTGGCGATCGTCGCAGAAGTGAAGAACCCGAAGGTGCTTCCCGACGCGCGGAAGATTGCGACTGCCGTCCGCAACTACCTGAATGTCGAAGTAGCGGTCATCTCGCTGATCGCACCGCGTGCCGTGCCGAGGACCAGCTCGGGCAAGATGATGCGCCACAAGACCAAGCAGATGTGGCTGGCGGGTGAGTTCACGGTTCTCTCAGACTTCTCGCGAGAAGGTGACGTAGATGCCTCGCAAGCCCATGCCGACATGAGCTCGCCCTTTGCGGAGTTGAAGGCCCGCTACAACCTGACGGGACGGGAATCGTACAACTTGGTTGAAGCAGGACTCGATTCGTTGGATCTCGTTGGATTCATGCACGAGCTGCAGGAACTGCTCAAGGACAAGGGCGCCGAGCTGCTCGCGCGTCAGGTCGACGTTGGGCTGGTCCAGCGCGTCAGTGTCGCCGAATTGTTCGGTCTTGCCGATCAACTCGAATGCTCGCCGGAAGAGGCGATCGTTCATCTGCGCACCTTCCTCTCGGCCTTTCGCGAAGAGCAGAATGCCCTGGAGATGCAGATGATGCGGAAGGATACCAGGCTCCTCTTCGAACCGCCTGCGCCTTTCCCCGTACCGAAGGTCCCGTCGCCGCGCCAGGTCCTGCTCACCGGCGGCACCGGCTTCATCGGGCCATTCCTGATGAAGAGCCTGCTGGAGCAGACAGGGGCGATCATCCATGTGCTCGTCCGCGCCTCCGATGAAGCGCAGGGTAAGCAGCGTCTGAGAGCCGCGATGCATTCCACGGGCTCGGTTGCGGTCGATCTAATGGCGATGTTCGAACTTCGCGTCGTCCCTGTCTGTGGGGATCTGGGGCAGAAAGGTCTCGGCCTCATGCAGGAGACGTGGAACTTCCTGAGCACGGATATCGACACCATCTTCCATAACGGCGCAACCGTGAACTACCTGTTCAACTACGACATGATGCGCGATGCCAACGTTCTCGGAACCAACGAGATCCTGCGGCTTGCTTTTGAAGGCCGCTCAAAGAAGTTCAACTACGTCTCAACGACGTTCATCTTCGGTTGGGCTTTGAAATCCGTTCTTTATGAAACCGACTCGAACGCGAATATGGAGCTGCTCGACTTCGGGTACAGTCAGACAAAATGGGTGGCGGAACAGGTAGTCTTCGATGCGCAGCGCCGTGGACTTTCCGTGCGGGTCTTCCGTCCGGCACTCGTCAGCCCTTCCGTGGATGGCGGCGGCAACAATTTTGATATCGCCGTGCGCCTGGTGGCCTTCATGGTGAATCACGGTATCGGAGTGGACACGCTAAACCAGGTCAGCTTCGTACCAGCTGACATCGTGGCGAATAATATCGTAGCCATCTCTACCAGCCCAGGCACGGCAAATCAGACGTTTCATGTGGTGCGGGACGATTACTCGAACATGACCGACATCACTCGGCTCATTACGGCATTGACGGGGCGGCAGTTCGATGCATTTACCCTGCCTGAGTTCGTCCCAGAGCTGATTCGACGTTGCCGCAAGGAGGATCTTCTCTTCCCGCTGCTGGACTTCCTGGTGGGTTCGGTCGACAACATCTCGTCTATGGAGTTCAAGCGCTATGATAGTTCGACCTATCAGGCGGCCCGGGATGCCTCAGCATGGGGTAGACCGGATCCTTCGCTCGAAGAGACCGTCCATGGGATTCTGAAATTCATGAACAGGAAAGGCATCATCTCCGTCGTGGTTCGCGAAGACGGCGAGCAGTCAACCAGCGATGCGCTGGTTGACTCCAATGCGCTGTCCGTTACTGCTTCTTGAACACAAGCTTCTCGGTCACATGCTGACTGGTTTCCAACGTAGCCGTACTGGATAGCGTCATCTGCTGCCCATCCGTGGAGACCTGCCAGCGATCCTTCTGCGTGACCTGGTTGTCACGCCTGGAGATCGCCTCCACGGTGTGCGCATCGACGAGCAGAAGAGAAATCGTATCGTTGCGCGAATTCTTCAGGTCGTAGGGCTTGCCATCCAAATGTGCTGTGTAGCTGGAGTCGCCCAGAAAGCGCACGCCTCCGCTGCCCTCCGCTTCGATCTTCAGCAGAAAGCCTTGCCGAAGTCGTCTCATGCTAAGATACTGGGTCCAATCGCCCGCAAACGGATCCTTTGGATCCTTCGCTCCGCCGGATCGCGCCCACACCGTGATCTGCGGAGTTTGGCCGGTAGCCGAAGTCGTGCTTGTCAGCTCAGTCCCATCCTTCGAGAGTTTCTCGACAACCGTGGCCACCAGCGCTCCATCCTTCATCTCCCTGACTTCGGCTTGGTGTTTGTCGATCCGGTGTAGCTCGATCTGGTTGAACCCGAGATTGCCGGGTGCCGGCGCTTGATGTCCATTCGTGTTCGCCGTGAAATCAAGGTGGGTTTCGCCAGACATGACAACGTGCGTCCCGTTCGGGACAGGCGCAATCGAGAGCCTGTTGGCAGGGTCCATGCTCGACTGCGCGGAGACCAAGGTCCACGATCCGATGCGGGGGTCCGTACCCGGCGAGGACTGAAAGGCGGCAAACATTGCGAGCAGCAAAAAGGTACGAATGGGATACTCCTACGTCGACAGAGAGCATGTGGGATGCATGACACACCGCTCGGCGAACTCCGCCGGTTTATACCGCTATAGGATGCCGAGTGCGGCACTGCCGAGGCACTTTCAAGAGAAAACTTCGCGTATGCGGTTTGCGCACGGCGAATGCAATGGATCAGCGGGAATTCGCGTCTATGAAAGAATGAAAGCTTTGTTCTTTCGCCGATTTCTCGTGGCTGGGGTCGTCCTCGCCGCAATGCTGGTACTGCTGCCGTTTTCTTTCCACGCAGAACGCTTCCTTGAGACCGCGACTCGCGTGGAAGGCAGCCAGGCTGAAACGGTGCGGAACGAACTGGCGGATCGCTTCCGTTCGCCCTTTGTGGACCAGGTCGTCCTGGTCGCGCAAGGGCTCCCTGCCGTAAATTCCGATGAGGGGGTCCGGTCGTTAGCTACCATCGTCACCGCGCTGAAAGCCCAGGCCGGTGTCTCCGGCGTCGTCTCCTATCTCGATCTGCGCGATCCCCTCTTTCTAGGCCGCGATGGCGGAACCTACATTCTCGTTGGTCTGGCTTCAACCGACGTCACCGTAGAGTCTCTCGTCCCAGGACTTCACACGCTGACGGCTTCGCTTGAGGCGCAGCTCAAGCCTCATTATCCGGCCGTAATGCTCGAACTTACCGGCGAAATCCCGTTGAATTTTGATATTCGGAAGGCCAGCGCAGACGACGTGCGTCGCGGCGAGAGCCTGGTCATCCCCGCAACGCTAACACTGCTTCTGCTGGCATTCGGAAGCTTCGTCGCAGCTCTGATTCCCCTCGCCGTTGGGCAGCTCGCGATTGCCACCACCCTCGCGATCACAGGATTTCTCGCCCACCGATGGCACCTGTCCATCCTGGTCCAGAATCTGGCGACCATGCTGGGGCTTGGTCTCGGCATCGATTACGGTCTGCTCATGGTCAGCCGGTTTCGTGAGGCCATCTCCACCGGACTCAGCGGGCCGGAGGCGTCGCTCCTTGCCGCACGCCACGCGGGACATACGCTGATCATCTCAGCATCCACCGTTGCCATCGGATTTCTCGCGCTCCTGAAGGTGCCTATCAGCGAAATCCGCTCCATCGGTATCGCCGGGTTTCTGGTTGCCGGGTTGAGCGTGCTGCTAACGAACACGTTGGTCCCAGCGCTGCTGGCGCTGCTTGGCCGGCGGATCGATATTGGGCGAATGCCCTTCGCTGCGAAGCTGGATGCGCATCGCGCCGAGCATACGGGCGTTCGTTGGCGACAATGGGGAAAGGTCATCGTGGCGCATCCCTGGATCGCGCTCGTGCTGGCTGGAGTTCCCCTGTTGTTT
>CAXTRZ010000009.1:12214-22233 GCA_964246715.1 uncultured Acidobacteriaceae bacterium
AAGCCCGGCATTTGGATACCAGCGTTCCCCAGGGCGACTGGCTTCCGCAATCTGCAGAATCAGTCCATGCGCTGCATACGCTGGAAGGAATGGACCGAGGCGGCATCGTCGAGTCTTTGCGCCTCATCGTCGAGCTTCCAAAGGATTCCATCGCGCAGACCGACGCCGGATGGAACGCTTTGGATGCCTTCACCAAACGTCTCGCGAGCGATCCTCGCAGTGCCCGTGTGATTTCAATTACAACCATCACGGAAGGAAACCGTGCCTCTTTGCCGGAGCTTTCGCGAAAGACGCGCCGAACGCTTCTGAGCAGCGATGGTCAAGCCGCGCTGGTGGAAGTCCTGCCCAAGGGCTCCGTGTCGCTTCGCGATCAGGTGGACTGGGTGCGTGAGCTCCGCAAGAGAGGCGCTCCCGCTCTGACGGGTATTCCTGGAGCAACACTACTTATAGGCGGAATTCCTTCTCTGAATGCGGATTACGAAACAATTGTTCGATCTCACCTCCCGTTTGTCATGGGTCTGGTTGTGGGCGGTACGTTCCTTGCGCTTCTCTTCGGATTTCGGTCTATCTTTGTCGCCATCAAAGCCATTGCGCTCAACCTATTTTCTGTTGCTGCTGCCTTCGGAGCTCTGGTTCTTGTCTTTCAGGACGGCTATGGCTGCCGGTTCCTCAGTGTGCCCCAGGGGACCGGCAGCATCTTTCCGCTTGTGCCGATCGTCACCTTTGCCATCGTCTTTGGATTGAGCATGGACTATGAGGTCTTTCTGGTCGCGCGTGTGCTCGAAGCCAGGCGAAGCGGCCTGAGTGAAGAGGATGCGATCCCCGAAGGCATGGCGCGAACCGCAGGCTTGATTACAAGCGCGGCCGCAATCATGATCGTCGTCTTCGCCGCATTCACCTTCGGAGGCTTTCTGGTGGTCAAGATGATCGGGTTCACCCTGGCCATTGCCGTTTTAGTTGACGCGACCCTTGTTCGCATCATCATCGGACCGGCCTTGCTGCGTCTTGCCGGCAACTGGAATTGGTGGCCAGGTGGCCTTGACAAATCATCGGCTAAGTAGAAAGCTCGCTTGCGGCGCTGCTCCACGCCAGAACTGATCAACTGAAATCAGTTGAGTGATCCGGACAAAGACACGGAGCGTGAGACTCGTTTCGGCTGTAATGATTCTAGGTTGACGCAGAATCAATGAGTGACAGATCGCCGACTCACCCATCGACCAGGGAAGTGCCTTGATGTGAGAATCCTTGTAGTCCGTATTATCGAAAACTACGAGCATCCGGGCGGATTCAGCTTTCGGGCGGTCACAGCCTCCGAAAACGCCGGTTTCGAGGCGGGGAGTTGCTGTAACGGCGGGTAAACTGTAGCGAGACACTGATGTATCCCACGCCATGAAGAATCTCTTAGATCCGGTTCTGCTCAAAGATGTACAGCAACTCATAAGCCGACTACGGCAGGGCAGCGAGGGGCATTGGGGTCAGATGCCAATCACCCTAATGCTTTCGCATTGCACTGCGAACCTTCAAACGGCCATGGGCACCATTAAACCGAGGCGGGCGTCCTTTCCTGGCAGCGTTGTTGCGCACTTATCAAACCGATGGTTTCGGCAACGATAAAGTGATGCGGCGTAACTCATCCTCCGTGCCGGAACTCTCCCGCGGTTCTCCACAGAAAGCGGGTTCGAGTGGGAGCGGAGCGAACTTACGAAAACGGCTGATAAGTTCGCTTCCACGGGCAAATTGTGCTGCTCGCGACATCCATATCCTTTCTTTGGGCCGCTCAAACCGTATCAGTGGGCGACTCTTATGTACAAACTTGTCGCAGTTGTGTTTAGCCGGTCAGCTGCAACAGGTCGCGGGTAGGTCCTTTCCTGAAAGTCAGGTTGTTGGCAACTACGTGATTCTCGGGTCCCGGTTGGGCCGAAGTTGCCGACAACTCGTTTGCGTGAACCGATGGGGTTCAAAGAACGCCGCACGTCTGAAAGCGCCTCGGTCAACGCAGGCCGATATAGTGGAGTGGACCAGAGGTCACATGGCGAAGACAGAGTGGAAACAGACTGATGGAAAGGTTGTCAGTGTTGGTTCGATGAGCACCCGTGGTCGATTGCAATTCATCGTGAGGTTTACCTACGAAGTCGAGGGTGAAACTTACGAGGGTAAGTTCTACACGTTCAATCTGACCCACAAAGACGATCCGCCCATGGTGAAGTATGACGTATCAATTCCGATCAAGAACAAATTGGCGGCTCGGCAAGAGCGGATCAATATTCCCGTGAGGTCGAATCGTAGACGATTTCAAGCGGCTAGACGACAAAGATCCGACCTGGAGCCGGGGCCGACAAGGGTCGAAGTTAGTTACAACGCCGTTTCAGAGAACATGATTTTCAGGCGACGGGATAACTCTCAACGAGTGACTTGGCCTGTAATCGCCAGTTGAGACCCGTATCAGAAGATAAGCCAATAGCTTGCCAACGCTTGAAGTCTTTATGTACAACCTGCGAACAGGCGGTAAAGGACCGCTGAGATGGGGAGCCTCGCGCTCCACCCGATCCGCCAGGAAGCTTCGATGGTTCTCGAGGAGATCCGCTTAAGGATGAGATGCGTCGTGGTTGTAGAGCTCGAGGTTGCTGGGGTCGACCGCAGGGCGATCCCATGGCGAGCAGCCAGGTGTTTGCGATAGAATTTCGCCAGTCCACGATCACACTTTAAAGAAGCGCAGCCCTGGAGAACCAGAGTCCAGCGTCTCTCTGGAACTGTAAGGAAACGAATGGAACCGAAAACCTCAAGCAGAGATTACCTCCATAGCCTCGATGGATGGCGCGCGATTGCAATTACATTTGTGCTCTTTGACCACGCGCCACCGCTTCACAAGAGATTCTTACATGTGCTTCAAGGCAGGGGAAATGCCGCAGTATGGCTTTTCTTTGCAATCAGCGGGCTCCTGATCTGCTCACGCCTGTTACAGGAGGAAGCATCTACCGGCGCGATTTCCCTAAGTCGCTTCTATTTGAGACGTGTTTTCCGCATTCTGCCTCCGGCAATGGCATATCTCGTTGTGGTCGCCATTCTGGGATATGTGGCAATCATTCCGTTGAATAAATCCGCATGGCTGGCATCGCTCTTCTTCTACCGTAACTACTGGGGTGCGCTCGTCGCCCCTTCATCAGCAAGCTGGTTCACGGGACACTATTGGTCACTCAGCGTCGAGGAGCATTTCTACCTGCTCCTGCCGGCTATCTTAGTGTTCTTACCTTCTGCTCGGCGTCGAGCTCTACTTATTCTAAGTCTCTTGCTCATTGTCCTGAATGTGGCTAGCTTCGCCATCCCCAGCTTCTACCCATGGATAACTTCGGATGAGAGAACAGAATTTTGTCTCTTAGGCCTCCTGGTCCCGGCCCTCTACGCCATCTATCTGGCCTCCGCGAACATTCGGCGACACGCCGCACACTGGCTTCGCCCTATCTATGTAGTGCCGCTTGGCTTTCTTGTACTCGCCACCCACCCCTTGCATTTGCACAACCCGTATCTGAACCTCTTTCAGCTTGTTACCATCCGCGCCGTCGTAAACCCGCTCATACTCCTAAGCACAATCCTCCACCCTGAGTCATTTCTGACACGTGCCCTGGAACTTGCGCCGCTGCGATTTGTCGGTCGAATCTCTTACAGTCTATATCTATGGCAATCGCTTTTCCTTGCTCAGAATTGGGTCTATAGCGGCCCGATCCACCGTCTGCAAAGCCCCATCCTTGCAGTGCCTTGTATTTTTCTGTGTGCTGTTGCGAGCTACTATCTGCTGGAGATGCCGAGTATTCGAATGGGTCAGCGCATCATGTCGCGCGGGGGCGCGCAAAGATCCCTGAGCGGCATCGAACCACTTACTCCACCTGTTCAGACGCGGTCGGGCAGCAACCCTGACATGCGCGCGGGCGATGAGGAAACAACTCGAAGAGCGATGTAGACAGGTTCCATGGGGACAATACGTGCGGTATGAAGTCCGGCCTTGGGTTGGGAGAAGCACGCTTCCCGTGCGAGATCCGCTTCCCTGAATCGGAATTTCGACTCAGGAACCTTCAAGGGTATATCCGTACCCTTAGCCTACCTCAAGGCCCGTTCAATGCAACTGACGCTGCTATCCTGTCACGGATGAATGTGTCATCTTTCGGTGTCAGTTAGGGTTGCGCTCATCGCAAACGCGCTCGCCGGACTGTGCGTTGCTGCTGTGCTTGTTCTATTCCGGGCAAGACAAAGCGCGTCGTCTACGGGCATGGGCACCGAACACGGGTGCCACTCTGCCGCCAAGTATGCGGCGGGTAACTCTGCCCGAATGACGTCGGGCCAGTCAACGAGAACATCGATTTGTTCCGCGTCGATATATTGTGGGAGTTGATGACGTTTTGCCGCAGCGAGCGCCGGCCCGTTCAGCTTGCCGTCGAGATTCTCAACATTAGGATTGAAGTAACCGACCACTCCGCTCTGAAACGCGCCTACATGAGTGCTGGGAAAGTTCTGCAGCACATAGCCGGCAATCACGGCCTGCCGATTGCCTATGCGGCCCGAGTGCAATGAGATGGCAGCCCATCCCAAGAACGTGAGCATGAGAAACCCGGGAAAAGCTACGCTGTGCCGGCGCAGCGCTTCTACCTGCGCCAGCGCCACGGCGAGAAGAGGGACAGAAATAATGACAATCGGAGCAGCGTAGCGGTAGTAGAACTGCGACGAATCAAAGATTCCAAGATAGATCGCAATCAGTACTGCGAAGCTTGCAGCCCACAGGAGAAGAAGCGCTCTTATGCTGTCGGTCAGTGGCAGTAAATTGGCCCTTCGTTTACTCCAGAGAGATGCGACCACAGCCAGGATGCAGATGGTTGCTGCGAGCATTGTTGCCGAGCTTTGAACGCCATACACCCAAGGGAAAAGATGACCGACGACTGCGGGGTACATCGAGCTTACACGACGCATTAGATTACCTGCGGCCAGAGGCGATGACTCTGCCGGACCAGACGATGGCATCCACGAGCCGCTGACCCTGTGCAGGTACAGGAACCATGGGCTGACGATGATCAAAGCGACTGCTCCAGTAAGGAGCAGCTTGAGCGGCGACATCCAGCGCCTAATCATTAGGCCTGTGAGGATAATTGCAAAGATTATACCGAAGTCGATCCTTGCCTCACCCGCAAAACCACCGGCGATGCCCAACCAGATTGCTTGTTTTGTTGAAGTATTGCCTGCAGAGGCAATGGTGAGAGTGGCACTGAAGCAGGCTGCCAGGCAGACCAGATAAATACCTGTCTCCAGACCATAGGTGAAGAGCCTGAAGAGGGTGAAGTCGAAAAGGATTAAGAAAAATGCGAGAGCACCCGCAAGAGCTTGGAAACGCGGGGTGCTAAGCCTCCGCGCGATCCGACTCATTTGTATGGCGAAGACGATGAAGAGCAGACCGCCGAACAGCAGGACTGCCCGGATAAGCCCGATGCTCGCGCCCTGCTTGTCGCGGATGAGGAGGTCGAGACCTGCAAACACGAAGGTGGCCAAAGGCTGGATACCCGTTGCAACGGCGTTCCTGTTGTAGATGATGCGTCCCTTTGCGGCGATATTGTGGGCCACCGTAAGCATGTAATAGCCATCTTCACCGACCGGTTTATCCATCAAGAATGGCCAGTGCGAACTTGATCGCATGCTCTCAGGGAAAGACGTATGCGAGAACGCGAGAATGCAGAAGAGGTAGATGAGCACTGCGGCAGCCGATGCAACCTGCAGCCATGGGAGGAGACCACCTTGGATATCCGAGATGACTCTATCTGACTTTCGCGCCTGAGCTGAACTGCCGTGCACACGTGCGGGGAACTTATGTGAGTCGGCAGGAGAATTTGGTTGCAATTGGCTCACGAGCATCACCTTCAGGCTTATGCGACTTTAGCTTCGGCATATTATCGACCAAAATAAATGGTTGTGCAAACGCTTATTTCTGAACATGACATTTATCCGAACGCTACGGAAGTGAACCGCAAGACGGGATTTCGGAACAACAGGTTGTGGTTCCCGGTAAGCGACTTTGCAGAAGTCAAGCTGACTTGAGCCGTTCGAGATCGCCGCCCGCCTTGCGGTGAAGCTTGGCATAGGTGCGGCGTAGATCGTGGGTGCCGAAGCGCTCGATGCCGATCTGCTTGGCGGCCTTCTCGACGATCGACCAGATGGGTCCAGTCGCTTAAGCATTCGCCGTCCACCGTGCCGCCCTTTCGGACGGGCCGCAGAAGCCTGCGGTCCGGATCTGCGCCGCTGCCACCAAGGCATCGATGCCCTGCTTCAACCAGATGGGGAGGGCCACCATGTGGATGCGTCTTCCCTTCCTTATAGCCTCCGGCTCTCCCGGACAGTAAAGGCTATCGATTTGGCGCTCACGAAGGGCACGAGGCCTCACGCGAGACCTTGTGTAAGTGGTTGGTCGAGGTCGGCGGTCTGCCGTCTTTAGACCGTCGGCGCTTCTGCTGGGCTGGTAGCGGGCAGCTTTGTGACCTCCTTTTTGAGTGCGACGATGCTGGCCAAAGGCCAGTCTGAGAGAAAGGTGCATTGGAGCAGAGGCTGGCATGGGGCAACGTGGCTGATAGACTCGGAACAGCCTCCGAAGCGGCGGGTCCTTATGAACCTTCTGTCCTACGTTCACCTTCGAAACATTTACCGCTCAACGGGTGTTGGGCGTGTGGCTCGTGAGCTTACAGAGCACTTAGCGGTTCGACCGGACATTCATGTTGAGGTGCTGGCAGACCGATTGGATCATGACCGTGTCATTGCCAAGGTGGGAGCGCCTTGGACGGAGTTCTCGTACCATTTCATGAAGCATGAGACCTCCAGGCAGCAGGCGCTGTGGTTCCTTACCAACCGGCCGCAGGCGGAGGATTACTGGCCAGATGTGGAGATCGTGCACTGCACGGCCGAGTCTTATGTGCCGGTACGGCGTGCTCGGCTCGCCGTCTCCTGTCATGATGCACAGCATTTTGAGGCGGGGGCGCATAAATTGACGCCCTGGCTAATTCGGCAAAGGCTGAAGTGGAAGCTGCTGTTCGCTCGCCTGGATCGCGAGGCGGATATGTTCCACATGATCTCGCACTTTGCAGCCGATAGAACCGCTCATTTCTTTCCGGCGATTGCGTCTCGTTTGCGAGTCATTCCAAACGCTGCTTCCGAGAGCTTTTTCAACGCTCCGACTGAGAAGGGGCTGCAGATCCTGGAAAAGCTTGGTTTAGCGGGGCGGCGTTTTATCCTGACGCCGGGTGGCTTCCAGCACCGCAAGAACGCGGAGCTAATCCTTTCCGCGTGGCCGATCATTCACGGCTTAGAGCCTGATGTGCTGCTGGTAGTGGTGAACTGGACCGACCCGGTGTACCAGGCGCGGGCCGAGGCGCTTGCTCCGTCTTGTATTCTGGCGGGCTTTCAGGAGGAGCAGGAGCTCGTCGCGCTCTACGCCGCCGCGGTCCTGATCTGGTTTCCGACGCGCTATGACGGATTTGGGATGCCGGTGATTGAGGCGATGGCGAGTGGAACCCCGGTGGTGAGCAGCAACACAACGGCCATTCCGGAGGTGGCGGGCGATGCCGCTCTGCTGCTCTCGCCGCTCGATCAGGCGCAGCATGTCGAGGCAATCCATGGCTTGCTGAACGATGACGGGGCCTGCGCAGAGATGAGCCGGAAGGGAAGAGAGCGTGCGGAAGGGTACCGCTGGTCGCGATCAGCGGAGCTGCTGGCGACGCATCTGCATGCCCTGCTGTGACGATCCCTGGCGTCGGCTTCAGGTGCGTTGGCGAATCAGGCGCGCAGGAACTCCGGCTACAATGGCAAGTGGCGGTACGCTGCGCGTGACGACGGAGCCTGCGGCGACGATTGCTCCGGAGCCAATGGAGACTCCCTTCAACACGACACAATTAGCGCCGAACCACACGTCGGAGCCGATGAGGATGTCGGCGCTCTGTTCGGGCTGTTCCTTCATGGGCAAGCCGAGCTTTGTGCCGTGATCGTGGTCGATGAATCGTGTTCCGCTGGCGACGAGGCAGGATGTACCCAGGACGATGCGGCTGAGTGAGTTGAACTCACACCCGCTTCCGATGAAGCATCCGTCGCCAATCTGAATGCTGACCTTGTCTTCATATCCGCCCGAGACTTTTAGATACACGTCGCGTTCCAGGTTGCATCGCCGGCCAATCACGATGCGGTGCGGCCAGGTGACGCGGATCCTGGCGAGTCTGGAGCCTCCGCCGATCTTCATGCCCAGCGCACGCCAATAGAACGTTCTGACGGCGCTGCGAAGGAGGATGAGATCGTGCCAGCGAAGGCGAAAAATAATTTTTCTGAAGAGCACCAGAAGGCGTCCCTCATGACGCGCGATGGAAGACTGTCCGGGAGGCAGACGATGCGAGGAGTTTGAGCTCACCGGACCGCCTTCTTTTTTAAGAATTGGATCACCTGCATGATCTTTCCGGAGAGAAGTTGAAATTTTGCGAGGGAAGCGAGCCAGCCGTGCCGCTTGCCAACGGCAAACAGGCCGGCACAGAAGAGAGCCGCCAGAGCTGTCATGCCGGCGCTCAATGCGGCAGCATACTGCCAGTGATGTTCGCGCTCGATGGCAAGCAGGGATAAGGCAGCGGCGCCCAAAGTGCTGAGGAGAAACAGAGAAAGAAGTCCGGCGGGAAGGTGATCCTTTCGGACCAGCATCACGAAGGTCAGGACGGCGCTCACGATATGTGCGAGGAAAAAGATGGACATAGCTCCCGCAGCGCCCCCTATGTGCGCCATCAGGAGCGTTCCACCGGCTGCGGTCAGCACCGCCCAGATCGTGTTAATGGCAGCCACGGAGCGGATGGAGACGACGCTTACCCTTGCCGACGGCGGCGCGTTGCCCATCTGCAATACGGCGACCGACATTCCGATGCAGGTTGCGATCGCCGCTTGCACATAGCGCGGGCCGTACATCGCGCGAAGCGCCCACGGCGCGAAGATGATGCCTCCGCAGGCTATGAGAAAGGCCACGGCGGTGGAGGCAAAGGTGCAGAGTGCCATGACCCGCTGCGGGGTCCCGGAGTTGTCGTGATCGGGAGTCGCAATGACGGCATAGCTTCCCTCTGTCAGAAGGGCGGGGATGATGCCAGTGAGATTGCGGAACTGGCTTGCTATGGCAAAGAAGCTCATCTGCGCAAGCGTGGTGTCGCTGCGTGCGACCAATGCTGTGATCCACCATCCTGCAAGATTGGCGCTGAGCAGGCCGGAGAGTTGAATGAATCCGAAGCCCCAGACCTCGCGGAGCATGACAGGGAAAGAGACGGCCGAAAGGCCGTTTTTCGCGATGAGGCGTAGAGGCTTTGCCAGCAGGATGCACAGGAGTACCGCCGACAGGGAGACCATGCCATGCGCGATCAACATGGCCGAGGAGTTTTGCCGGAGCGCAGTGGCCGGGAGCATGACAAACATGCCAAGCCCCACTAGGACGGAGAGAAGTCCCAGAGCCGCCAGGCGTCTTTGACCGACGAAGAAGCCTCTGGCACATTCCAGGATCAACATGCCCGCGGCTGGAAGGGCGGCCCAACGCAAGAGCGTGACCAGACTTTCCTTATGCAGGATGTGGGCGATGTAGGGCGCACCAAGCAGGAGTACCGCAACCGCGACGGTGGCCGATGCGAGCGAGATGAGCGCCAGGACCCGGGAGAAGGTTGCGTAGTTGCCGCTTTGGTAGGGGTACTTTCCGGAGAAGCGCGTGGCCGTGGCACCGATGCCGCCCGCCGCATAGGTTGAGATGTTGTTGGCCGTGCTGATGCCTACAGAATAGGCTCCAAAGAGACTGGCTCCTGCAAACCGGGCGGCCAGGATATTGGAGGCAAAGGTCGCCCCCCGTTCGATCATGACTGCGACGGCCAACGTGGAGGTTCCGCTTACGATGCTGTGGGCAGCGTCGCTCGAGAGTTCAGCGGAGGACGGCAGTTGCGGCACCGGGGCGGAGGTGGACTGTGCCAGCTCGCTCTCTTCGATCGCTTCCGGGG
>CAXTRZ010000010.1:0-11475 GCA_964246715.1 uncultured Acidobacteriaceae bacterium
GCAGAAACTTCTTGGCGTACGGTGTCGCTACGGAGAAGTCGGGAAACATGCCGAGCGGCAGTCCATCGTAACTGTAATCATGAAATTGCGGATATTGGAGCGTATTGCTGCCGAAGAGACCTTTGTACGGGTAGCCGATAGTGGCAGAGTTGAGCGCGGCCTGGTGCTTTGGGTTAAATTCCTGATCCAAAAAGGTGACGTTTGCAGTGAGCTCGTTGGTCATGCGCTGCGAAATAACGGTAGTCAGGTTTAGTCCGGCTGTCTGTGAGCTGATTGTGCTAAGCAAACCGCCGCCGGGCGTGTCGATACCGCCCATGGGAGCACTCTGAGCAGGAGAATAGTAAGGAACCTCGGGGATACCGCTTTGACCGCGTTCGACGTTATAGGTGCCGAAGAGCTTGGTGCGGTCGGAAAAGCCATAATCGATGCGCGTGCGCGCCTGGTAAAGGTCGTTGTCCTCCAGGTTGGTGACGACGTAGTTGTAGCCATTGCCGGGATTGATGCGATTTGGAAGTGGAATAACATTGAGCAGCGCGGCGGCCCCGGGATCAGCGAAAGACATGGGGGCTTGGCCCTGAAACATATAGGTACCGGTCAGCTGACCCATACCAACCGTGTTGCCATTTGGTGCAGTGTTGGGGACCTGGCCTATATTGTTGTAGTTTTGATTCAGGATGTTGGACGTGCCATTAGGATTGCAGGAAATTGCGTTACCGAGGTATTCCAGCAGCGCTGAACAGGAAAAGTCGCCGGCGCGCATCCGGGCGGTGGGTACAAGCGCCTTTGCGATAGCTTGCGAAGCGCTCCCATACGCAAAGATGTTGCGCTGTGCGTAGTCTTCCGCACCAACAAAAAACGTCAGCTTCTTATTCCGATTGAAGTTTGTGCCCGGAATTAACAACGGCCCGCTAAGATTGCCACCGGGGTAAATAAAACGATCGTTCGGCTTGGCCTGATTGAGCGTCTTCGAGATTGAGTCCTGCGAGTTCAACTGAGAAGTGCGGCCGTATGTGTAGAGTTCGCCATGGAACGCCTGCGTGCCGGACTTGCCGACCGCGTTGACGACAATGGGGCCGTTAGAGTTTTCAGCGGTGAAATTCGATGTCTGAACCTTTACTTCTTCCACCATGTCCGTGTTCACGTTTTGGGTGGAGTCACCGTAGTTGCCGGGGTCGGTGATATTGGCACCGTCCGAAAGCAGCGTGACGCCGTTCGCCGAGTTGCCGTTGGCAGCGAAAGACCGCAGTGCCCCGGTAACATTTACCTGTGAGGCGTCGTAGCTGGCGTTGTCGATGCTTCCGGAGGTCTGCGCGATAGCAAAGCCAGGCAGGATGCGTACGAGCTCGCCGACGTCCCGCCCTTCAACGGACAGCTTAGTGATGTTATCCGCCGTAATCAGCGTGCTTTTTTCTCCGCTGCTGGTCAGACCCGCATCCGCAGCCGAGACGTTGATCGTCTGCGTAACTTCTCCGATCTTCAACTCGACTTTGGTCAGGTTCTTATTGTCCGAAGGATCGAGATGGATATTATGCAGCAACGTGCTCTCGAAGCCCGGCATTTCGACGCGGACATCGTAGTCGCCGGTCGGCACGGCGGCAAAGACGAAGACGCCGGAAGAATTGGCTTTTGTTGTCCGCTTAGTCCCGCTCCGGGTGCCGGTCAGCGTGGCCTGCGCACCGGGGATGATGGCCCCGGTTGGATCGAGGACGGTACCGCTCAAGGTCGCCGTCGTGCCCTGTGCGATGGCGGCAGAGGGAACGATGATGGCGGTGGCAGCCAATGAGGCGGCGAGTGCCATCGGGGTTAGGTTGGGACGGAGAGCGTGGAGAATTCGTTGAATGAAGTTGGTTTGCATCTTTACTGCCTCCGGAGACCATTGCGCATTTCGTAGTCGTTTGCGGTCGGAACTAATGAGCTTGCAGGTTGAAATAGTCGAAGTCGATGGCGGCTCCGGCGTCGGTAACGAGTGCGAGGGTGTGGTGTCCTGCAGTGACATGGAACGACGACGTTTTCAGTTCGATCCAATGGCCGCTCTGGGTTATCGCAAGCGGCTTGGAAATGGGCTTCTGGTCGATGTTCAAGTGGAAGGTTGCACCCGTCGCTGGTGAAGAAACGCGGGCTGTGATGGTGTACTCGCCATCCATGGGCGCGAAGACCGAATAGTTGATGTAACGACCGGATTTCACTGCAGCCAGGTAGAAGCCGCTTGCGGAGTCCTCGCCGGGTCCAGACGCAATCTGCTTGACATCTGGACCCGCATCGCCAAATTCTGCGCTGTAGGAGAATCCTGTACCACCAGTATCGAAACGCTCCGCCTGGACAACGCCGGGCAGTGCCACGGCGACCCCGTCGTAGCCGGCGTCTGTCTTGGTGACATCCACGTAATCGAACCGCGCGGAGTTTGGCGTGTGGTTATCGCGAGAGGTGGCGATCAGCCCGGCATTGGTGTCAAACGGCATGGCCAGCCTGGTGTTCCCGACTGGGGTCCAAGCCTTGCCATCCGCGGAGGCATAGCCGGTGAACACATTCCCGAGGCGTCCTACCTTGAGCCAGGTACCCTTGCCGGCGTACGGTACCTCGGAGGGCACGTCGCCTTTGGCACCGCGATAGCGGAAGTGAACCGACCCATCTGGGGAGACGAACATCATGGCGAACAGCGATGCGGCCCCGCGGCCTTCGCGCAACATGACGCCTGCCTTTGCCTGAGTCACCTTGCTCGTCTGATCGATGACGTGCGCGGTCACTTCGCCATCTCCACCCAAGCCACGATAGGCAAATTGAAACTGGTCAAAGCGGCCAGCGATTCCAGAGCCGCCACCGG
The DNA here is from genome assembly GCA_964246715.1 of uncultured Acidobacteriaceae bacterium. Classification (GTDB taxonomy): domain Bacteria; phylum Acidobacteriota; class Terriglobia; order Terriglobales; family Acidobacteriaceae; genus Edaphobacter. Next base: position 2,822 of record CAXTRZ010000010.1, read on the forward strand.
CAACGGTCCAAGCACCGTTCTTGCCGGCGGCGCTTCCGGCCTCGGCGGGGCCGCCCACATCATAATTGCTCCAACCTGCAGGGAGCGCGGTAGGGTCACGCTGGTATACCCGCACATAGTCCACAACCATGGTTGGGGTCGCGCCGGTCGACGCATCGGGGTAGCCGAAGAAGCCGCCACCCATTGCGAGGTTCAGCAGCAGGTTGAACGGCTGACGATCCTGCTCCCAGACTTCCTTTCCGATGAGTGTGGCGACCGATTGGCTCTCGTACAGGTAGCCATCGACGTAGAAATCGACCTCTCCGGGGCTCCACTCGGCTGCGAACTGATGCAAGCCGCCTGAAGGTGTTCCGGGGAAAGTGTAGTCGCCGGTAAGGTCGATGAAACCGTCGGACGAGCCGGGTGCCTTAGGTCCATGGACAGCTCCGTGAATGACGAGAGGACTGATCGTATCTGTTCCCGGCATGGGGCTCCACTGCTCCATGACATCGATTTCGCCGACATTGGGCCAGTGCGTGCCACCTACCTGTTCGCCCAGCGCCCAGAAGGCGGGCCATATGCCTTTACCGGCAGCGGGAATGCGAATGCTGGCTTCGATCCGTCCGTAGCGGAAGCTATGCACCGAAGCCATGCGGGCCGACGTATAGACCGGCACCACCATCTTCTTCGGCCCCACCGTTACAGTCTGGTCCGATTTAACTGCGACGATAACCAGATGGCCACGGCCATCGACATACGCATTCGGCTGGTTAGCCTTGCAGGGCGGGGCGTTGACGTTAGGCGCACAGTAGGTTTCGGCTTCTTCGTTGCCGGCGCTCGCGGCTCCCGGACCAACCTCAAACTTCCACTTTGCAGCGTCAGGAACGGCTCCCACGGGACCGTCGAACTCGTCACTCCAGGCTAGTTTCCAACCAGTCGTTTGTTGGGCCGCTCCAGACTGGACCAAAGGCAAGGCGAACAAGCTTACGAAAACTAGACGGAAGGCTTGACGTAGCCATTGGTGCTGGGAACCGGGAAGTTGGCGCGTAGGAAGTTGCATTGAGATTGGAAATATGTCCTTCATCTGAGCGCCGCTAACCCTATACTCGGTAGAGGACAGCGCGCTAGGTGTCCTACTGCATCGAATTCGCTTACTTCTGCTAAGTCGTTTTGTATGAGAGGCGTAGAGGTTCGCGTGGCGCTTCGATGGAGGAGTATGATACCTTCAACCCGCTAGAGCCTTGACCTAAATGGAAACTTTGCATAACGGCATATCGACGGAAACAGTAGAGGAACAGCTCGGCCGCGTACGTAGTAGCCCTCTGTTCAGTCACAGTCGTCGTTATCCGCAATTTCTTGATTACGTTGTGCGTAAGACTTTAGACGGTCAAAGTGATGAGCTGAAAGAACGGATAGTTGGAGTCGAAGTATTCGGCCGTGCTTCCGATTACGACCTGAACGCGGACCCGGTTGTAAGGGTCACGGCTGGCGAAGTGCGGAAACGGCTTGCACAGTATTACTACGACTCCGACCATCGCCACGAAGTGCGCATCGAACTGCGTCCGGGTTCGTATATTCCTGAGTTCAAGCTGCCGAGCGAACAATTCCAAAAGCCGAACACGTACGCGATTACGATGACCGATCTCGCCGAGGTGAAGCGGTTGATGCCCGATCTCGCCGAGGTCGCCACGGTTCAGCCGGATGCCGCGATCGGGATGTCCGGCTCAGAGTCAGACGCTAGCACCCGTAAGTGGAAGGTACTTAGCGCAGTGCTTCTGGTTGCCTTGGTCGTTACCTTCGCGGTAGCGGCACGGCCGTTATTTGCGCGCGCATCTTCCACTGAATACTTCTGGCGACCCATCGTAGAAGCAAATGGAGTCGTCCTCATTTCCGTGGGGTCGGTCGTCGCTATGGTCAACGGCAACGCGGTCGCCCCACCCGCTTACACCATTAGCGGACATCCACTGGCCTCAGATCCGATTGCCGTTTCCGACGCGACCGCGCTATCAAGCATCCAGCAAGTTTTGTCCACGAGGTTGAAAGGAAGTACGCTCGAGTCTTCGACCCGCACTTCCTTCTCCGATTTGCAAAAGGGGCCGATTGTTTTGATCTCGGGTTTCAATAATCAGTGGACCATGCGGCTCACGGAATCGCTTCGGTTCCATTTCGTGCGAACCTCTACTGACGAGTACAGGATTGAAGACCGGACCAATGCCGCAAATCATCGGTGGGAAATCAACACGGCGGCGCCGTTCTTTAAGATGGATACAGACTTCGGAATCGTTGCTCGCTTTCACGACTCGACGACAGAACAGGTCGTGATCGTCGCCGCCGGCATAGGTGAGAATGGAACCATCGCAGCAAGCAGAGTACTGACCGACGACAAATATTTGAGCGAGCTAAGAACGCGCAAACTCATGCCTCACCCGGATCAAAATTTTGAGGCCATCGTCGAAACGCAGATTATAGACGGCAAACCAGGGCCTCCCCGTATAGTAGCTACTCACATCTGGTAGTAGAACGCATCCCTGTTTGTTTCGAAGTGATTCACTAGGATTTCGAAGACGTATCGAGAGAAGGATTCCCAACCAGCCCAACTGCCGGTTAAGATTGAGATATTGTGCCGTGGGTGCAGTTTTTCCGCCGCAACTTGTACCGATTGGGTCGAACGTCAAAACGGCGGAGACAACCGCAGTGCCATGGTTGCGATCGGGGTCGTCGCACTAAAGTGAGAGCACCACCCGGTCTGTGATGCAATCTGATGATGTTAAACGGTCGCGCACGAACCTCAAAGGTGAGTGGTCACGCTGCTAAAACGCGTCCGACCGATGGAAGAGAGAGGGCCATCGGACGCAACGGCCCCGCAACGTGCTCCGTTGGAGCGTGTCGAGCAAGCGGGATGAGGGTGCGGGAGAAATCGAAGGGGTTCTCCCGCGCCGTTGTTGTTAAGGAAAGCGGGAGCCTGTGACGGCTACCGCTCTTGTCTATGCGGCGATTTTCTTCTTGCCTGTGGCTGCGCTCTCGGTTGTGATCTTCGGTACAGCTTCAGGCCTGCCGCAATTGGTTTTGTCTTCGCAGCCTTCTTTGCGGCTCCTTTCTTCGGGCGTGGGGGTACGAACACGCTTTCAGCTTCCGCAAGGAAATCGAAGTCGCTCTTGCGCGGATGTCTGTGTGTCCGGTCCGCGCGAGACAGAGGGCGAAGCTGGTTAGCTTCTCGTCTGGCAGGTTGGTAAGGGTGGATGCCAAACCTCGTCTGGGGTCTGCTGGTTGTTTTCGTCGTCGCCGACGAAGTATGCGGCTACATCTTCTGTGAAGTCGAATGGGTCAAGATTGATGAGGGCGTGGAGGAATACCCGCAACTGAGCGGCGGGGAACGTCGCTGGGGCATTGTCCAAAACGCTCGAACATGGCCTAACGCGCCTTATGCGCGGCTTCTCTGCGGGTGCGTTCGGCCTCGTACTGTTCCTGTTCCCGCTCGGATTGGGGTTGTCGCAGAACAATCGACGTGCAGAGATAGCCTTCTTCAGCAAACAGTTCGGCAAGGCGATGATGCGCGGCTGGTTGGAGTTCAGGAGCGCGATAGATTTTTAGTCGTTCTGCGATTTGGCGCAGCTCGACCTCGGATTGGTGCGCAAGTGGGTCGTCTGTCTTCATGCAAACGACCATAGGTGATCTTGAGATTTGCTGCGCTCGATAAAGGTCATTGTCGATTGGCATAGAAAGGAATGCCGCAATCCAGTGACCGTTGGCTGATTCTTTGGAGGATATGGTTGGGATCTCCGCCACTCAATTGAATCTGGCATCCTCGGAACATTCGGCAGTAGTTCTCCTTGAAATCTTGCAGCAGATTGCTGTTGACGAACGACGAAAAGCCGAGCCGAAGAGGCGGAACCTCTCCTCTGTATACAGCCTTCGCCATTGTGAGCAGTTCTTCTCGACCGCGGAGGGCTTCTTTGGCGTATGCGTAGACCATCTCGCCCGCCGGTGTAATCCGCACCCCATCCCTACTGCGATCAAAATAGGAAACCCGATCTCTTCCTCAAGATCACGGATCTGTTTGCTAAGGGATGGTTATGCGAGAAAGAGACGCTCCGCGGCGCGAGTGAAGTTAGAGGTCTCCGCTACTGCGACGATGTACTTCAAAAGGCGAAACTCAAGGGAATCGGACATGGCCTTGGAACTCCAGTGGCGTGCGTCGATCCAACAGGCCCAGTAGTAAAATGGCTGTGGATAAGTGCGTCTTTATTCATCATTTTGATTGTGGATCAAAGTTGTCAATTAGGCACCTGCATATGTCCGGGAACGTAGAGGTTCCCGGTTACCCAAACGTTCCGGGCGCCATAGACCACACCTTGGGCAAAATAGACAGGAAGTATTGGACTGCTTGTGGCGTCGGAAGGCAGTCTTGACACCAGTCGGCCATCGCGCGCCCAGCGCATGATGAGCCGAAGTCCAAGGAGGCATTGTTGCCCAATAGTCCTGATACCGACGCTAGCAGCCTTCAGTCAGCTGTTCCCAAAAAGTCAGTGCAGTCAACGCGGCAACTTCCAGAACCTCTCTTGGATTCTGACGAGGCTGCTTCTATCATGAAGATTCACCCGAAGACTCTCCAGAAGCTGGCTCGCAAGGGGATCGTCCGTGGGGTTCACGTTGGAAAGCTTTGGAGTTCCGCGCATCGGAAATCGAACACTGGATCGCAAGCCAAATGGCGAACTGACCTAAATTCCACATCGACCTCTGCCCGGCGGAGCGGTAGGCTAGAGACAGCCATCCGTTGCCCCTGACACAGGAGCAACATGTCAAAGCGGACACGGTATCAACAAGGAAGCGTGCAGCGCGAAAAGCGGCGAAGCGGGCCCGATGTATGGATTTTCGATGATACGAGACTGGAACCGACGGTACCACTAAATACCGTAAAGCAATCGTCGGAACGGTAATTCCCCTCGCAAATGAAGCATCGGCTCTCAAGGCGGCACAAGCGTTGCGCATCGACGCCAACCAACAAACCCCGCAGACAGAAGCCGGGCCGAGCACGATCGCGACACTCGTTGCGCATTACAGGCTTAAAGAATTGGCAGGTAATCGAAATGGGAGAAAAGCGTTCTCGAGACGTTCTGCCTACGAGTGCAATCTGGAGAACTGGGTTCTTCCTCGCTGGGGAGACCACCAGCTTGACCAGGTCAAGCCCGTAGCAGTGGAGGAGTGGCTTGACAGCATTAAGCGGGCGAAGGGCACACGAGCCAAGATCCGGAATCTGATGAGCGCACTCTTCACTCACGCGATGCGATATGAATGGATTGATCGCAACCCAATCAAGCTCGTTCGTCAAAGCGCGAAGCATGAGCGCATCCCGGATGTTCTGGAATTATTCGAACTCCAACTTCTGCTGAGTAAGTTGAGCATTCGGGAACGGACGCTTGTTTTACTCGATGCTGGCACGGGACTTCGCGTGAGCGAACTTCTGGCACTTCGCTGGCAGGATGTGAACTTCGAAAATCTTGAACTCGATGTGACTCGATCCATCTGGCATCAGGTAGTAGGCGACTGCAAGACGGAGGCATCAGCTAAGCCGGTTCCGCTGGATACCTACATGGCAGAGGACCTCTTACGCTGGCGCCGACAAAGTGCCTACGCATCTGACGACGACTACGTGTTCGCCAGCGATACGATGAGGGGCAAACAGCCTTATTGGCCAGACAACCTCATGAAGCGACACATCCGGCCGGTTGCGAAGGCAAACGGTATCCACAAGAATATCGGTTGGCACACTTTTCGACACACCTTTGGCACGCTGCTCAAGGCGAATGGGGAAGATGGTAAGACCATACAGGAGCTTTTGAGGCACGCGAACAGCAGGATCACGCTAGACGTCTACACGCAGGCGACGAACTCGCACAAGCGGGCCGCACAGAGCAAGGTTGTAAGAATGATGGTTCCGAATCTGGGTGAAACGAAGGGTGCTACACACCCTCAAAAAGCAGGATAGGGCGCTTATTGCACCCATACCAAACCCACGACCTTTGTCTTTTGGCTGTCACTTTAGGTCCCATACGAAGCTAAGCTCTTTGCTTTGTATGGCGGGGACGACGGGGCTCGAACCCGCGACCTCTGCCGTGACAGCTAAGCTGGATCGCGTAACTTGTTGATACTAGGCGTAGCGGATGGCTCCCTGAGCGCCTTATTGGACCCTCGGCAACGGTTATTGGACCCTTAGCGGACCCACGACCTCTGCCCTCCAAACCTTTGCCCTGCCCATTTCAATGAGACTCAAATCGCAACTATTTAGGCGAACAGACGGCGACAATCCTCTTCCGCAGCAAGGCAGAGGACACGGGTCCGATAAAAGCTGATTGTCAGCCGCACTGCATGGAAATTGACTGCCGGATATGCTGGAGCACTATGAGCATCACAAAACCAACAATCGGCAATGGAAGGAGGCCGATGGCCCCGATCAATTTCCGCGTTGATTTTGCGGTGAGTCTCTCAGAGCATGAGGGCGACCCGAGCGACTTCATCACTGTCTACGAAGGAAACATCATCGGAATGGCCGATGATGACAGTGAGCAAAAGATCGGAACGCTCATCCTTTATATGGTGGAAGCAGGCCGAGCCATGAACGAGGGGATGTCGCTCTTCGATGCCATGGACTGCCTGGATGGCGATAGCTGCGACTGTTTTGCCAATCTCTTCGATCCTGAAACCGAACAGTTGAAACCAGAAGTGGAGCAGTTGATCTCAGAAAATCGGGCGACGCAATGGGACATAATGCTGATCGAACGGCTTGAACTGCTTCCTGAGTACCACGGCAAGGGTCTCGGGAAGAGAGTCGCACTTCGGGCAATTCAGAAGTTCGGGGAAAACTGCGGTGTCATCACCTGCGTACCCGTTCCTCTCCAATTCTCCGGTCTCGGGCCAAACGACAAAAGACCGAAGGGGATGGCATCGGCCCAACGACGTGTCCGAGATTTTTGGAAGGGTGTTGGGTTTGTTCGGATACCAAGAAGTGACTATTACATCTGGCCTCAATGAACCGTCGAGCTTTTCGGCTCGGGGAAGATCAACCCTTCTCGATATGATTACCGCTCTTGGCGAGGTAGATTGCACCCGATTCTGAAAGCCGATCCAGAAGACCACAGACAAGATGACGATAAGCGCTGCTTAGCTCATATTCGATATGAAGCACAATGTCGCTCATGTCTTTGCGCACAACAATTCCGTCCGCTTCCAAGCGTCGAAGATGCTGCGCCAGCACCTTTTTGGATGCACCGGGGATCAATCTTCCAAGCTGCCCAAGGCGGACCGGCCCATGGCGGAGATTCCATAGGATATGTACTCTCCATTTTCCTTGCAGGAAGATCTCAACAGCGAGTTGAGAACTGCGAATTGCCGGAATGAACGTTTTGTCGCTCTGTTTAAATCGCATACCGATGTCGCTCATTTAGGCTCGTTCACCATTCCCGACGGACATTCTCATAGCTCTCCCGTCGGCTCGTGGCATCTTGCACGGAGAGAGAGAAGGCTCATTCATGGGGCGATCATGATGTGGTCACGCCACACAGCGATTCGATGGGTACTTGGGTCCAGCGCCGTCACTTGAACTTCGTACTCGCCTGATTGCATACCACTGAGCGGTACCTTTATGCGAATAGGCGTGATGCCTAAACTGCTTTCTGCAATTGGTTCAGCTTCGATGGCTGGAGTTTCCATGGTCTTCTGCTCTCCACGGAAGAAGGTCACGTAGGCAACGATAGGACCGTGTGGCAGAGGCGCTGGGGTGCTTCCCGCGTTATCACCTAGATAAGCCTGCAGGAGCACTTCCATCTCGCGGTCCTTGCGGAAAAGGCGTGTCACGCTAGGGATGAGCTTGCCTTCGGAATTCACCAGCGGATCAACGGCGTCGTTCTTCACCTGATGCTTGCCCTTAGTCGTATTGAACAGCGCAGATTTGCTATCGACACGCTGATTGCTTAGCACCACCGAACTGATGGGCAGCTTCTTCGTCTCGTTGTTTAGATTGGGGATGGTGAAGCTGGTCTGATAGGTGCCGATACGTCCCGTTTCGTCATCGCGCGCCAGGAACTTGATGCTGTAGCGGCCGGGCAGCAGGGTCATGCCGGTGCTGTATTCAATGGGGCGCTTGCTGAGTTCGGCTGCGGTGGCGTCGCTCAACTTCACGTCCACGTTGTCCCGCAGATTGGTGACAGTATTGCCGCCGATCTCATCCTTTACCTCACAGACGAAGTCGATGATGGTGTGTTCGGAGCTGAACTTCTTAGCAAGGGCGAGTTCGTGTCCGGGGATTTTGACCGTGATGGGCACGTAGTATTCCGCGCGGTTGAGTTGGAAGTAGTTCAGCTCCATCGCCACTGTAAGTTCAGTGATTGGATCGCCGAGCATCAAGGCATCCTCCAACTGGCGTTCCTTCTCCGTGCCGTTGAAGCTGCCGAACTCTTTATTGGCGTAATAGCCCTTTCGGTAGTCGAGCGATGCCTGTAGTGTTGCTCCTACGGTGATATTTATCTGGCGAAAGGCCCCGTTCTGTGCGGTGTTGCTGGTGTAGTAGCCGATGAGATAGTAGTCGCTGACTGCCTTCTGCGCCCGAACAATACCGGCGTCGAGATCGTTGTTATCGAGGAACACTTTACCCCCGGTATCAGCGGCCAGGGCGTATAGCG
>CAXTRZ010000010.1:11485-12447 GCA_964246715.1 uncultured Acidobacteriaceae bacterium
GTTGAAAGCGATCGTTCGAAGCCTGCGCCGACGCTCCGTTGTATATCCCCTGGTTGCCGGGCGAGCCCTGTGATGCATCGCCGAGAGGAGCGCCGGCGACAAGTCCGCGCGCATCGATGGGCCAGAAAGACACGCCTGATTTCACCGCAGCTTCCACAGTAGCGTGCAGCTGCGCCTGATTATCGTTGCCGTTCAGACGTAGGCCGCTGGCGAAATATAGGAGCGTCTTCTTTTCATTCATCGCGCCTAGCATCGCTGCTGCGGTCTGCAGCGCGGAGAGTTGGCGATCCGTGTTGAAAATGTTGAACTCACCGGAGTCCTGACCGAAGGCAGCGCCCGTATCCGAGCTGCTCGCATCACTGATACCCTCATCATCGCCTTGACCTTCGCCGACGATCATCGTCTCAAGGATGGAGAGTATCCTGTTGCGGTCGTCTGAAAAATCCTGCAACACATCGACGGAACCGCCTTGGTAGCGCAGAATGCTGACAAGGTCAGCGGCGGTCATCTGAGTGCGGATGAACTTTTGCGCGGACTGCAACGCACGTAACTGGTCATCCGGCTTCATGGCCGTCATGTCGAAGTACATGGCGATAAGGCGCTTGTCCTTGTACTGCGCGCCTTGCGCGTAGGAAGTGCGTGCCAGCTTCTTATAAATCTTGACATCCTCTTCGTCGGGGCCTTGTTTTGGCAGTGGTACTGCGTCAGTGGGAAGCGATTCATGCTCGAAGACGCGAATCTTCTGCGGCGTGCCGTCTTCCGTGATGGTGAAGTCGCTGGCTTTCAAGTCCGGGATGAACTTGCCACTCTTGTCCTTGATGACGACGGCTTCGGTGACGAGCTGCGACTTCACAGTGAGCGTGAAGGTACTGTCTTGACCCTGCGGCTGGTTAGTTCCAATGGTCTGCGCGAGGGCAGGAAGTGCGAGCAGAGTTGCGATGATTCCGAGAGCTTTCATGATT
>CAXTRZ010000010.1:12457-13940 GCA_964246715.1 uncultured Acidobacteriaceae bacterium
ATCGCGCAGCTTGAAGACACGCGTCAGTGATGAGTCAACTGCGACTGCGTTGGGACCTTCAATGGAATAGCGTCCCGCGTTGCCGAACTGTCCCGCTGCTGGCGTGGCGAACGCCGCCGCATTTAGGTGGTAGCCATTGCTGGCGGTGTACAGATCGGCTGCGGTGCGGTTGGGTCGGATAGTTCCTGCAAATCCCGTGCCTGGCAGCGTGGTGTAGTAGATGGGCGTCTGCGGCAGGCCGCTGCCCGCGCTGAGCGACGAGGAGAGCGTCCACTGCTTCAGTACTCTGCCACGCCAGCCCCTCAGCAGCGTCCCGCCGCCGATTCCCGTACCGGAGGTGTACTGGAAGGTGAACTTCAGCAGGTGACGCTGATCAAATGACGAGCGGCTGCGCTCTGCCTGTAGGTTCTCCCAGTTCTGCGCGATGGTGTCAGAAGGTGTGTTGTACGGGTCTAGCGCGGAGTTGTAAGTGGTGGTGGAACCACCGCCCAGGTAGGCGTCGTTGTCGATAGAGTGCGCGTAAAGGTAGTCCAGCGTGGCGGTGAAGCCGCTGCGGAGGCGGCGGCGCAACTGCACTTCACCTGCGTGGCGGATCGAGTTGCCGTTCGATGTGCGATAGAGGAAGCCTCGTGGACACGATGCGCATGTCGGTGCAGGTTGCGTGGTAGTGCCGTACGACGGCGCATAAGTGTTAGGCAGGAACTCCTGCGGGCCGCGTGTGCCCTTCGATCCAAGATATGTTCCCGTCAAAACGATGGAGCCGGGTAGGTCCTGCTGCGCGGACAGATTCCAGATTTGTGCGTAGCCGACGCGGAAGTTGGGGTCGATGGCGAAGGTGTCGGACGTGATCCCCGCGCAATCCTGGAAGCCGTTTACCAGCGTCAACGCGCAGGTGCTGCTGTTCGACACACTCAGGCTCTTGGACAACGGTGCCTGCTGGGCCATACTGCCCGCCGCCGAGAGATATACAGACGTGTCCACGTAAATGCCGTAGCCGCCGCGAATGACCAACGGCGTAGCTGGAAGTGGTCGCCACGCAAAGCCGAAGCGCGGCTGGAACTTGCGGAGGTCCGGACGGACAAGAGATGAGGGATAGTGCGTCCCAGTAAGAGGCCCGACTGGATTTGACCCAAGCACCGGCTGCACGGCGGTGAAGCCAGGCGCGACATCAAGGTTGACGAGGCGACCTTTCAACTCTGTGATGGGCGCGCTGTAATCCCAGCGAATGCCCGTGGTCAGCGTCAGTTCCGGCTTCACGCGCCAGTCATCCGTGACAAAGAGGTCACTGACAGATTCGCGGAAGTACTTGTCCGCATTGCCGAAGGCGACTTTGCTGGCGTCCGGCACACCAGTAAGAAAATCCCGCAGGTCAGAGCCATCCTATCCAATTTCATTGGCTCTCTGTCAAGGATAAATGTCTGCACAGTTCATGCCGGTTCCATGTCGATTGGCCGTATGTGGACGTTGCTATCAGGTCGGCCAA
>CAXTRZ010000010.1:13950-21981 GCA_964246715.1 uncultured Acidobacteriaceae bacterium
AAGGCAAAGGTGCCGCGAGGATTTGCCTGCTGCAACTGGTTGAACTGCTGCCGTCGGAAGTCGCCACCAAAGGTGACGGTATGGCGCCGGTAGGTCCACGTTGCGTTGATGCCAACACCGTCCGTCTGATTACGATCAAATGCGCTTATGCCGTCTGTGAGCGATGCTATGCCGCTGGAGAAGTTCAGCGTGGGCGGTCCCCAGTTTGTAGGGTCCTGCAAATTACCCGTAATTCCCGCATTCCCGCTGACGTTGATTAGATTCGCGAAGAACGGTGTCACGTCAGTCCTCAAACGCGAGAAGCGATACGTCGTCTCCACAAAGATCTGGCGCGGAAAGCGATGCTGCCACGTCACGTCTGAGTCAATGCCGAATGTCTTTGTGGTATCACGGAAGTGAAACAAGTTGGTCGCGTCCGCACGAGAGTTCAGAAAGGCAAACTTGCCGTTCATGGTGTCCCGGCGACCAATGGTCTTGTCCAGGCGCGTCTGCAGCGAGTCAACATGGCTATTGTTGAGCACCTGTGTCTGGTAGTTGTATTGCATGCTGCCTGCGAGGTTTGGCAGTGGATACAGCGCCAGCAGCGCGGCGGCTTGCGGCGTCACGGCGACAGTTCCGGTGGGCAGGATGCCTGCGCGTTGCGCTGCAGTCGGCACCAGGCCGGACTGCGTAAAGGCTTCCGGGTTCCGTGTCCATTGATATGCCGCGAAGAAGTTCGGACCGTTGTAAAACACATGGGGGATGCGAATCGGTCCACCCAGCGTGGCGAGACCAGTGAAGGTGGAGTACGACGCCTTTGGCGTCTGCAGACCGGTGAGGGAATACGGTCGCGCATCGAACGGCGAAGCACTCAACTTGAATCCGAGGCTACCCGTGTACAAACTCTTGCTGCTGGCACGACGCGTACCGAACGCCTGTGCCAACGAGTACTTACTGGTGGCCGCGTTGTTGTTACTGCCATTAATCAGCATGCCGTCCGCGGTCATACCCGCGTCACTGTCTGTTGGCGGAGCCGTAGGAGAGAGTGTGTCCGTCCCATCCTTCGTTCTCACTGTTGAATCGTCTCTAACGGCAGGCGCGGACGGATGTACGGTTTTTGCCGATGCGCGCAGGTCGGACAACGGCAGCATCTCCATCTGGACCGTCGCGGACGGCGTTGTCTCAGGGACAGCGATCGTGGTGTCGACCGCCTTGAAGCCCTGCATCTCAAAGTGCAGATGCCAGTCTCCCGCACTGAGTGAGAGAAACTGAAAACCTCCCTCAGGATTGGTAACCGTGGTTAGCGTCCGTTCATTCTGGCTAGCAATCACTGTGACGCCTGGAAGCGGTGTGCCATCTACCACAACCCGCCCGCGATGCTCTTGCGCGAATGCGGCACTTCCGACAGACGCGTATAGCAACAAGATCGACGCGCAGCGGGTCACTGTTGGCATTAGACTGACCTCTAACTTTCTCCAACCACTGGAAAATAGCCTTGATTCGGCCGCACGTGGGCGCACCAACGCGCGACGTTGACGTCGGGTGGGTTCGTGCGACTTACCGTAGGTTCGTAAGGAAGCGGCTAGTTTTCCTTTGGCCGGTCGATATGGTCGATGACCAACGTCGGCACAGGCCCTCTACTCGGCTGCAACTTCAATCCCAACTGGTCTTGAAGAGCAGTGAACAGAGGCGGTGCATCGTCGCTGTGTTCCGCTTGCGCGAGGTCTGGTGACCACTTGAGCGTCAGATCGTATTTCGCAGGCAACCCGGTCTTATCGACGACGACGCGGTCGGTCTGCCGACTTAGATAATTGGCTAACGCCTTCATGTGGAGGTTCGATGCTGTGACTTGCATCCCATGCATGTGCATTAGGTCATCTTCACCGGCCTGCGACGAAGGCTTGAACTTGACGCCGGATTTTGCGACTACCAAGTCGTAAACCGGCATTGTTTTGGTGTCGGTGTGCGTCTCTAAATGAAACCGATCCATAATCAAGCGGTGCGCCATGACACGAACCTGATCGTTGGTTAGGCTTTTGAGCGTTTCCGGATCTGCATCGAGCACTTTCGCCTTGATATCAAAACGTTCTGATTCCGCCCAGGGCGGCAGACCTGAAATCAGGTCGGGCCGAATGTCGTATGCCAACTGCAGTAGCCGTCTGATGGTGGTATTACCCATCTCGAAGACAGCTCCATCTACGTTGATATGTATGTCGGTACTTCCAGAGTTGTTGGGGCGAACAGTAGAGACATCGTACTTAGGCAGTTCAGCGCTTTGCTGTTGCGCCGACATATCAGACAGAGACTGAACACGGGCAGCGACCAACGCTGGCTCCGTAGCCTCCGCTTGGCCCAACATTAGCGGAGTTGCAACCGAACTATAGTGAAGGTCGAGAGCAGTAGTCTGCCAGGCCAAGTGAGCCTCGCTCCCGGCTGTCCTCGTAGAATCTGAGCGATACGATGTTTCAGGTCCGCGCCAGTCACACCGGCAACAACGGCCGTTTCCGGCGTTACGCATAGTTCGCAGACCTTCAAGATGCTTTCGGCATACACTTTCGGAACGTGTTTGAGAGCCAATACCTCTTCGTCACATGCACACTCGCGCTCCTCTTCAAGTTTCCGGCCTAGCCACCACACCATAGGGTGGAACCAGAATACGGCTTCGACGAACATATGCAGCGCTGCGCAAAGATTGTCAAAGCAACGCACGTGACAAAGCTCGTGAGTGAAAATTGCTCTCATCTGCGCGTCATCGATACGTTCGGATACTGCCTGAGGCCAAATCAATATCGGACGGAACATGCCATACACGCCGGGTTGCTGCAACGTCTTTGACGATGAGATACGCAACTGCGGCCATTTGCGAGAATTCATCTTCCGCAGAGTGTCTATCTCACGTCCCTGAACGAGGAACTCGTTCTCACGAACTATCTGCGCAGCTTGAACCCAAGACCTCAGCCACAGCAGAACCACTACAAGGAAACCGGCCAGCCAAACAATCAGCAATGCCGGAATGATGTGACTCCATGCCATCCCAGCCGCGACCGCAGGTTGCAAGTCGGTCGGGCCTGTATTTCCCATGCCACTTGAAACGAATGGCGTCGCAACTTGCTGTATGACATTGACGATCTCAGAGCGACCGGACTGCTGCACTCGTCGCGCCAGCAGTGAATCGCCGAGAGCCATCAAGAATGAGAACGGAACAAAAAACTTGAGGGAGGCCGTCAGCCACAACCAGTAGCGAATTCGGGCCTCATTCTTTCGAAGCAATATGTTGATCAGCGCTACCGCTGCTCCAAACGCCGTAGACTGCCATAGGTGATTTCTGAGAGCCGGGCTGAACTGCTCCAGAAGCAGTTGGAGATTCGTTGACATCATCGCGGCTCCCTCTTTTCCGTGTGCTCTTTCAAGAGCTTCTGCGCTTCCTTGATGTCCTCGCCTGTCAGTTTGCCTGACTGGATGAGGTGCGCGATCACCGGCTGAACACGACCGTCGAAGAAAGAGAAAAACTCATCCACGAGTCTTCTATGTGCCGCTGTACGTGAGAGCGTCGCCCGAAAGATTAGGGAGTTGCCGATCTTCTTCGCCCGCTCCACTGCTCCCTTGGCCTCTAGGCGGTTCACCATCGTTTGGACAGTTGTGTAGGCAGGTCGCCCCTTCTCCGGGAACTCGTCATGAATCTCGCGCACGGAGCATTCGCCCTTCGTCCATAAGGCGTCCATGATTTGCATTTCCAGCTTCGATAGCTTTGGAATTGACATTCGCTACTACCTCTGTGGTTGAAGGTACTACTGTTGTAGGATGATGTCAACTGCCAGTGCATACAAAGCTCTTGCTAACGAGCCCAACTATGACGTAGGCGAGTGTGGCGGTACTAAATGAAACCAGGTTTAACATCCCGTGCAGCCTCGGTACGCAGCTTCCCCCGCGCATTTAGAATGTGCGCGAACGTTTCCCCAAAGCGCTGGCGGCAGAGACTCGATTAGTACCGATATGTCGGCTTATCGCCGCCAATGCTCGGAGTTTGATGCTTCATCTTCATCCCTGCGCATCAGTCAGTGTCGGTGCGCGTGCCGGTTTTGGCAAGATAGAAAGCACCTGATTGGGAGAGCTGGTCCAGGAGACTACAAACAAGATGACGATACGCATTGCTTAGTTCGTATTCGATGTGAAGCACTACATCGCTCTTGTCCTCGCGCACAATGATTCCATCGGCCTCCAGCTTTCGGAGATGTTGCGCTAGCACCTTCTTTGACGCGCCCGGAATCAATCGCGCAAGTTGCCCAATTCGGACTGGTCCACTCCGCAGACTCCAGAGAATGTGAACGCGCCACTTGCCTTGGAGGAATACCTCAAAAGCGAGTTGAGAACTTCGCACTGCGGTAGTGGCTGCCTTCTTCGTTTGAAATCGCAGGCTGGGTTCACTCATTATGTCCATCCCCATTGCTAGCTTCCGCCTTCATCCGCCGTACGGACGGGCGGGTGAAGATGAAGGAGCAAGGTGCGCTGTCCTTGTGTATCCCGGCCCCATAAGGCTCTGGCTTCCTTGTTCCGCGTTTAGCCCTCGGATGATTTCAACGCGTGAAGGTTTGTAAGATTGCGTGTTCGTCGACTTGCTTGTCCGTATCTAAGACTGGAGCGGATACTCCCTTCAGATACTTGTCGAGAAAAGCGAGGGTGTAGGTCTCAGCCACCCGATAATTGTGTACCGCAGCGTCGTGATGGTCGTCCGTGACCAGGAGTGTTTGATCTGTAAAGCTGCGATGTATGAAATCGGGAACATTGAATAGCATGAGGCGATATGCTCCACCTTTGATCGCTACCAGTTGCCTATCTTGATTGGCTTGCTCGCTACGGACAAGATTGCCATAGTCGAGCCTGGACATCTTCTGGACAGTTAAGTCGTGATCCGATGGGTTAACCACGTTAGAGCTCCAGATATCCGCTGACGACACAACGAACAGAAAGAACGGTTGCTGCTCGACAGTTTCTAAATCCGTGACAGCAAAGGCAGAACCGCGATAGTCAACGCTGTCCTGATCCATGCAGGCCTCAATCCGAGGATCAATTTGGCACGTTCTTGCCGATGCTAGGCCGCCTATCGAGTGGCCTATTGCGGCGATGTGCTGATCGTCGATCCTGTCGTGAAACGGAACCTTGGCTGTACTCGATGCGAGCTTCAGAACCTGCGTCAGGGCGAATTGATTGTCTTGGGCCATGATCGCTACGCGCGCCTTGGCGTAATCATTGAAGCCGTGCGGCTGCTTGACGGCCTCATCAAAGGCTTTCTGGGCAAAGAGGGCGAACGTGCCATCGCTGAACTCGGTATAGGCAGTGTCGTAGGTGTGGTCGACCGCTAGTACGATGTAGCCGTGGCTTACGATGTCTTCGAGTTCAGTCGTATACAGGAAGGTCGGATTCCCCCAGCCATGGGAAAACAATACCAACGGGAATTTCATGCCTCCTCTCGGCATCGCGATTCCCTCGTAGACATCTGTTACAGGTAAGGACATCGGACCTGAATACGTGGCGGGCTTAAACAGACCATGGACATCGGAATCTGTGAGTTGCGACCTCACTTGTTCAAATCCAGGAAGATATGGGGCCGGTTTGACTCCTGCCACAGCGGCTTTGTCCGCCGGGTACCACACATGCACCACTATCTTGCGTTTGGCTCCGGGTGTAGAAGCGAAGGGCTCATTGCGAGTTGGATCTGTCATATCGAATGAGGTGCGGCCAACACCAAACTCTCCGGTTGGCCGTGGCAGGGACGGGCGCTGAGCGACTTGCTGCCCAGGTAGGATTGCAGCCTGACATAACATGCTCAGAACAACTGCAGAGGTGAGGCGACTGATGCAAAATGAGACTGCCGACATGAAGAACTCCTTTGGTTGCTAGGACCTCACAAACCCGTCCTAGTTACCTGCGCGAATACGCTGTAGTAATGCGTCTCTTGTGGCACTCGGTTCGAGTGCGGCCACAGTCGTGGCAATGCGGGCAGCGTCGGCTTTTCTCAAAGGACCTTGATCCAATAGCGCATCGAATAGGCGCTCTTTGCCCAAAGCCGATCGCGTCCGACGACTTTCCTCCAACACCGCCTGCATCCCGCCTCTGTTCAGGAGAAGCTTGACGCGAGCAGACGTTAGATATCCATAATCTCGAACGAGATTTCCGAGTTCCTCAGCGAACCAAGCGTGACCTTCTGACCACGGGCGCTCAATGCCAGCGACGGTGTATCGACGAATGAGCGCGCCATGAACTTTCGATATCAGAACCGCCTGCCCTTCCGGGTTGCTTGCATCGATGAATGTGAACGTGCCCTCTGGTTCCTTGAAATCGACGATGTCGTCCAGGTCGTCTGAGATTTCGACTTCTCCTCCAAAGACAGCAGTCGGGCATGATTTTCCATCAAAAACGGTTAGGATCGTTTGACCGTCGTTGCGGGCTCCCGCGACGGATACCGACTGTGCGTTTAGGACACTGAGTGTCACATCGATGAGGCCTGTCCTTCGAATTGTGCAACTGGTTCCAGATGCGATGGCTCTCGGAGCCGTAACCGAAGTAGCTCGCACGGACGCAAGCGCTATGCAAAAACAGGGGATGCAGATCAAAGCGGCAATTCGGAGTAGTCGGTTCGCGCGAGCGTTCGCTTTCTTCTCGGCCAGAATCGCTCCGATTCGATGGGGCAATTCGTTTGCTCTAAGTGCCGCGCGGGCTCCGGGCTTGGCGGGTAAGTGCTGAGATGCTGACCGCTCAACAAACAAAAGTGTTTCGGCATAACGTGAGGGCATTACCCCGACTGATAAAACACCCTCATCGCAGGCGCTTTCTCTTTCTTTCCGATGGCGCTTGGCGGCAAACCATACAAACGGATCGAACCAAAACACTGACGTGATTATGCCAATTGCTACATCGATGAGCGCGTCCCATCGCTTAATGTGGATCAGCTCATGTAGCAAAATGAACTCCCGCTGTTCGCTGCTCCATTTTTCGGACGTCTCTGGAAGGTAGATGACTGGATATACGAATCCCCAGGTCGAGGGGATTTTCGCAGAATTTCCATTTCCGATAGTCAGCTTGACGGGGCGTTCAATGCACAAGCGCTTCGCCAAGTTCTGGGATAAAGCAAGCCACGCTTCCTTATTCAGCGGTCTACTATCTTTTGACAGTCGGCGGAGTCGCTTCAGTCCGACGCCCAAGCGTAAAAGGCAAATGGCGACTCCCAATAACCACCCGCCGGTTGCGATCTGCCCGGGCACCCGGGGCGGTTCCTTAAGATCGCTAACACTCTTTAATTGAGGCGCTACGACTACGGACAGGGAGTGCAACGAGCTGGTGGCTGGTTTAAGCCAAGCCTCTTTCAACGGCGTAGTCGACTGCCGCCATACCGGAAGACTGAGGTGTAATGGCAATGGAGTGCTCAAGAGTAGAACCAGACCTGCCTGGGCAAAAACTGCTATGGTCCATACTCGACATCTCAAACGAGCAGTATCATGGCGCAGTATCCAAGTGATAAGAACCGCGACAACGTAGAACAGTGAACCCTGTATGGCCGCAGCTAAGATGGGTCGGAACATGGTTCTATCGTCCTTCCTGCCTTGCTTTATTAATGAGAACTGCTAGCTCATCTAATTCTCCGGTCTCGAGTCTTCGTTTTGGATCGACTAATGCGGCGACCAAATCGGTGGCTGAACCATCGAAAAACGTTTCCAAAATGTGGCTGAGAGCCTTGTGCCGGAGTTCCTTCTTGGGTCGCTTCACCCGGTAATGAAACGCTCTGCCTCTCTCTTCATGGGAGACATATCCCTTTCGCTCAAGAATGCCCAGCATAGTTCTCACCGACGAGTAGCTGGGCGGATTCGATAGCCGCTCGCGTACGTCAGCTACCGAAAGAGCTTCTCCACCGTAAAGGACTTCCATAATTTGTCGTTCCCGCCGACCGAGTTGGGCGTCGGGAGAGGCATTTACTTCACGTTTCATAATCCTCGCGAGTGCTAATCAATTGGCACATGCTAATTAAGTAGCACAGCCCCCCATGGTGAAGCAATACTC
>CAXTRZ010000011.1:0-10785 GCA_964246715.1 uncultured Acidobacteriaceae bacterium
AGCCTCAGCGGCAACCAGCTGACCGGACCCTACTTCACCCATGCCTACCAGCTGACCGCGTACCGCATGGCTGCCAAGATCCCTGCCGTGCTGCATCAACAGCCCTGTTACTGCCGCTGCGACCGCGAGATGAACCACAACTCCCTCCACAGCTGCTTTGAGGGCACCCACGGCGCGGCCTGCTCCACCTGCATGAAGGAGGCCGTCTACAGCTACGAGCAGACCAAAAAGGGCCGTACCCCCGCCCAGATTCGTAGTGCTATTGAGCGCGGCGAGTGGATGAACGTGGACCTTGAAAAGGCTGCTCTCTAACCGAATTCATCCTGAGCCGTTGCACATTCCCTGGTGCATCCGGAATCAAAGTCCAGACCTAAAGTCTCTTCTTTGAAGACTTTGAAGACATTTGCCGGGAGGGGCAGGTTCGCCTCGATGTCCCTCCCTTACTGCCCCGCCTTCTTCAAATAAGGTCCCAGCGGATCAGGCTGCAGCGCCTCCAGCCCGGCCCGCAGTACGCCCGGCGTAATCTCCAAGCCTGCGCTTGTCAGGTCCACAAACGGTACCCGCTGCTCGGTTGCAATCGCCTTCGTCCAGTCCGCGGCCACCGGCTCGGCAGACGTCGCGCCAATCGCCGCCGTCTGCGTCGCGCCCGGCGGCGAGCACAGGATCGGGCTCGCCCCATGGTTGATCGTATCCACGACCATCCGCCGCAGGTACCAGCCATAACTGTGCACCAACTCCAGCTTCTGCGTCCCCGGGTCCAGGTAGTCGAACGTCCCATCCCCGATGCCGTTGAGCGTCCGAGTCGCCGCTGTCTTATCCGCATCGGAGAGCGTCGCCGGGGCAAACTCCAGCAGCACCGTATCCCCCGGCTTCACCTCGGCGAGCACCCTGTCCCATTCGCCAGAGTTGATATACCCTCGGGTCGTTCGCCCGCCAGCCGCGCTCGCCACCACGTTCAGGTGCGCCGCATCGAACACTCCGGACGCCGCCCCGGTCGGCACATCCCCCACTAAAAAGAGCGTCGGCAGCTTTGCATTCAAAGCCGATTGTTGCGCCGGAAGTACACAGGAGGCATACACACAGGAAGCTATGGCAATCAGCCGCCAATTTCGGAAAGTCATAAGTTTAATCACCGCGAAGCGTTCCGCCAATGTGAGCAGCGGCGTACATTCTCTATGATGATCCCATGGGATGGCTTGGTTGGGCGCTGCTTTCGGCAGTCTTTGCGGCGGCAACGGCGCTGCTGGCAAAGATCGGCATTAAGGGAATTGACTCGAACCTCGCCACGGCCATCCGCACCACAGTCGTGCTCGTCTTCACCTGGGCCATCGCCCTCGGCCTGGAAAAGCACCATGGCCTCGCTGAAATCAGCCGCCGGAGTTGGCTCTTCCTTATCCTCTCCGGCCTCGCGACCGGCCTCTCCTGGCTCTGTTACTTCCGCGCCCTGCAGCTTGGTCCCGCCTCCAGCGTCGCTCCGGTGGACAAACTCAGCGTCGTCCTGGTCATCGTCTTTGCCTGGCTCTTCCTCGGCGAGACCCTCACCCCCATAAAGATCCTGGGCGGCGCCCTCATCTCCGCCGGCGCCATCGTCCTCGCCTTCGCGTAGACCTCCACATATCGCCGCATCCGCGACGCGCTATACTGAGCATAGTTCTTTGAGTGCCCAACGCATCGTTGGTGCCAGCTCCACATGGGGGCGTCACGGCTTCGACGGGATTGCTTGCGGCAGAGAGGCATGCCGGGGTGGGTACACCCGTAATCGCGCCCAAAACTATAAGTGCCGAACCTCAGTTCGCTCTTGCTGCCTAATTAGTTAGACAGCCGATCGCTCCAGCTTCGCCTACGGGCCGGTACCGATCGTCGCACAGTAGGCTGGTCCAATCTGCTCCGTCTGAGCGGAAAGGATGAGACTGATCAGACTGGTCGTCACCGTTTCTTCGCCCGTTCCTAGCGATGATGACGAGACAAATCAGAACGCGGAAAAGCATGAAAGCTCTCTGTTGAAGGTAGTTTCGGACGTGGGTTCGACTCCCACCGCCTCCACCATCTCTAAGTCTTTTACTTCAAATGATTCACGAATATCTTGAAATGCCGCGTACGATACACGTGCGATAGATGCAAGATGCATTGCCGAGACTTCATCGAACGTTATCCAAGGATCCTCCTTCGCTTCGGGCAGATCCGTGCGCGTCGATATCGATGTAGCTTCGGCTACTGATCGCGTGCGAAGTACGATCCCGGTTATGGATTACGAGACGATTTGGTTGTGCTTGCTTATGTCAAAGTGAATCCCGTATCTAGTCGGAACGACAGTTTCCAGCCTCTAGGACAGGAGCCACTCCATGACGAAGTCCCGATTCGTCGAAAACGAGGTTGCGCGCATCCACCCACTTGCTCTGCTGCCGGGGTGCCTGAATTCGATGTGTCGGTTGTACTCCCGCTTGAACGCTTCAATTGCGCGCTCGGAATGCTGTCGTCTGCACCGTAAGCGTACGCTTTCTGCCACATGCTCTGCACGACGGCAGGCAAATGACGCAACTCCCGCAACGGTGTGAGGGTTGTGTCTTCGCGGTCGAAAGTGCATCCGCGAGAGGCAGGTACAGGCTGGGTTGTACCCACGCGCTGAGGTGCTCTGCGGGTAAAAGGATCCGCGCCTCTCTATCACACCTAAGGCGGCTGCCGAGACAACAACAATAGAGGTCACATCAGGCGCAGACCGGATCAACCCCTAAGAACGAGGCGCCTCTCCGAAAGACCAACAACAGTAGCTGAGAAGGAGCCACCTGATTTCAGTTCTCCGCTCTATAACTTCAGGATCTCTGTGAGGTAGACTTTGTATGCAGTGGTGTATGCATAAGCTAAGATCTGCGTCTCACCTGGTGCGCCCGGAGGAATTATGGAACTGACAGGACTGTCGTTTATCGCGGACGGACGTGGCGTCGCCGGCGAAAAGTCGTTTCGCGCCCGCAACGTAATCACGGAGCAGGATTTGGAACCGCTGTATGCCTCTGCGAACCTTGAAGAAGTTGACGGTGCAGTTACAGCGGCAGTAGACGCCTTCGCAACCTTTGGCAGTAGTAGCGTCGAGCAGCGTGCTGCCCTGCTGCGTGGCATCGCCAGCGAAATTGAGGCCATTGCTGACTCGTTAGTGGAGCGTGCCATGCAGGAAACAGGCTTATCGCAGCCGCGACTGCAAGGCGAGGTCGGCCGTACATGCGGACAGCTGCGCTTGTTCGCCGCGGTACTTGAAGAAGGCTCATGGCAGAATGTGCGGATCGACACCGCTCTTCCCGACCGCAAGCCGCTCGCTAGGCCCGACCTGCGGTCCATGCTGTTCCCGCTCGGCCCAGTGGTGGTGTTTGGCGCGAGCAACTTCCCGCTCGCCTTTTCGACAGCCGGCGGAGACACTGCTTCGGCACTGGCCGCCGGCAACCCAGTTATCGTCAAAGCTCATCCCGCGCACCCCGGCACCAGTGAAATCGTCGCTCAAGCGATTAGAAGTGCAGTCAGGCAATGCGGACTGCCCGCCGGTGTATTTTCCCTGCTGTACGACGAAGGCTTTGCGGTCGGAAAGGCGCTGGTGACGCACGCAGGGGTGCAGGCCGTCGCTTTCACCGGCTCGAAGCGCGGTGGCAGGGCACTGATGGACTTGGTCGCGGCACGACCCTCACCGATCCCCTGTTTCACCGAGATGAGCAGCGTGAACCCAGTGTTTGTTCTTTCCGGAGCGCTTGCCAGCGAGGCCGAAGCGCAGGCGAGGGGACTCCATGCCTCCTTCACGCTCGGCGGCGGCCAGTTCTGCACGAAACCCGGCCTTGTCTTTCTTCCCAATGCGCCCGGCGCAGATGTATTCCGCGATACGCTCAGGTCAGCAACCGGGTCAAGCCAGAGCTTCACCATGCTCTCCTCCGGGATTACCGAAGCGTACCACCACGGTCTGGCGGAGCGTCACGCCACAGGTATCGCCAGCACCGCCGCGGCTGCCGAAGCATCTTCGAAAGCACATGCTGTCCTGTTCGAGGCTGATCTGGCGGAGTTTCGGCAGAATCCAGTGCTCCAGGAAGAGATCTTTGGACCATCGACACTACTCGTACGCTGGGAGAATCATGCGGACCTGCTGGCAGCTGCCGAGGCGCTCGAAGGCCACTTGACCGCCACGCTGCTGGGGACCGAGGCGGACCTGCTTGCCAACCAGGACCTGATCGCGATCTTGGAGAGGAAGGTGGGTCGTTTGCTCTTCAACGGCTTTCCGACCGGGGTAGAGGTATCGCATGCGATGGTGCACGGCGGTCCTTACCCGGCGACATCCGACAGCCGCTTCACCAGTGTCGGCGCGGAAGCAATCCTTCGCTTTGCTCGTCCTCGTTGCTACCAAAACTTCCCGAAGGCAGCCCTGCCGGCGGCCCTGCGCGACGCCAACCCAAACGGAATTCCACGGATGGTGAACGGTGCTATTTCGAGAGATGCGATCGCAGATTGAGGAAACGGTAAGACCCTGCAGCGACACTGCCGCCAAGTCTTCTTGACCTCCAAGCAGGGATTAAAGCATTAAGGCGTCGATGTCCAACGTGCGAGGGGACCGCCGGTCGACTCGATACCGGCGAAGGCCGACATTTCTTCACGCCAGCGTTGTGGCGGGCCACCTCCCCAGGGCACCAAGGATGCGCTCTGGGTGGAAAGCCAGGTGTTGGGAAGGTCCTCTGGATCGATGAACTGCATGGGCGGCAGGATGAATTCGATGCGATGCCCGTCCGGGTCGCGAAAGTAGACGAAGATCCCGTTGGGCGGTCCGTGTCGACCGGGTCCGTGCTCAACATTGCGTCCATATCCCAGGTTTCCGGCGATATCACAGGCGCGGAAGATCGCCTGCAAGTCTGAGACGACATAGGACGAATGGTGCAGTCGAGGGCCCGCTGCCTGTCCCATGACGAGGTCGTGAGGATTGTTTTTGCGCGTCAAAAAGCAGCTTAGAAGTTGGCCTGTCTCCACATGCGTGGTGTACTTTGAAGGCCGAAAGCCCAACTGCATGAACTTCGCATAAGTAGCCGGCACATCCGGCACGACACACTGGTAATGATCCAGCCGAAGCACGCGCCCGCCCTTCTGGGCTGGGAAGTTGTTCAGCATCCGCGGCAACACCGGCATGCCTGCGCAAAGTTCAATGGGGGGCGTGCCTGGGCCGAAGGTGGTCAGCAAAGATAGTCCCTGGTACGGACGGTCGATAAACTCCGCTGTGCCGCCCGCCGAGGGAAAATATCGGTGGGCACGGTGCAAGTCGTCTTCCGAGCCAACGCGCATGCCCATGCACTCCGCCGCAGGTTCATTCTCCGTCTGCATCAGCACGACGCTGTGATGGCATGCCTCTTCAATGCCACGCAGGTAAGCGATGCCATCATCATGAGCGCTTAAGACGAACCCGAGCACTTCTGTGTAGAACCGGAGACTGACGTCGAGGTCCTTCACGAAGTACCGGACATGACTCGCGCGCGTAATGTTGAACGGCGGTGACTGAGACGTAAGCGGGATACTCATGGCTCATCATTATGCCACGGAACTTCCCTGCGCGCACAGGGTGTATACGATGCACACTAAAATAGTGTATGCACTTCTTGCATGTAGGATACGTCAGAGGCTGCCTCAGCAAATCTCTCTCTGAACGCGAATGCAAAGCCACAATATCAAATTATCTGTCGACTTGCTAAATGTATACAGTTTTGACTACAGTATCTTTTACACTATACAACGCAATTTGGTCTATCGTGCGAGAGAGGACAGCCGTATGTCAACATTCAGGAAGTCTGGAATCTCTCCCGGTCTAGCCGTACTGGCGATTGTCACGATGAGCTTCGGCTCGGCCAGCTTGCATGCGCAGGCAGCGACCAGATCACGCACGAAGGGGTAATTGGCGACACATACAGCTTTCCGCCAAAACGACTGGTGACCTCCGCATCTCCTATACACGCGGCTTCGCGGACGATCTTCCAATCAACACGCATGTTGATCAGTCACAGTTTGGCCCCGCCTACGCAACCTTGCAGGGTCAGGAAACAGTGTCGCTTCCTATTGCGCAACCATATCCAGACTGGTCGCTCTCAACGGTCTGACAGCAAACAGCAGCCAAACACGCAACACGTACGCAGTTGCTCCCAGTGTGTCCCGCACTTTCGGCTCACACAGTGTCAAAGTAGGTGCTGATTTGCGGCTCCTGCAGTTCAACTATCCGTCCGCCACCAATCCCAGTGGACAGTACACCTTCGATTCCGGCTTCACGTCTTTTAACAACGTGACCACCGGCGCAACGGGAAGCTCAGTGGCTTCCGTGTTGCTGGGGACTCCTTCGTCTGGCAACATCGGCACCGCGGCTGAAGTGGGGCAGTTCTCCTACTATCAGGGCTACTACATCACGGACACCTGGCAGGCGACCCGCAAGCTAACCGTCAGTGCCGGGCTGCGCTATGAGCTTCCCGGAGCCTGGTCGGAACGTAAAAATCTGGCTAGCGTTCTCCTCCCTAATCAGGCAAACACACTTTCTGGCGGCCAGTCGGTCAGGGGGGAGCTCGCTCTCGTCAACTCCTCTCTTTATGCGCCGCGGAACACAGAGGACGCGAAGCATGACCTCTTCGCCCCCCGTATCGGCCTGGTCTTCAGCCCATTGACGAACACCGTGCTCCGCGCGGGCTACGCCATCGCCTACCTGCCTTCGATGGCGGCTCACCCTTCATCTCTCCGCTGGATAGTGCGACGACCACGATGGTCGCATCCGTCGGTGGACAGGGTCTAATTCCGCTCAATACCCTTTCTAATCCATTCCCCGCCGGGGGAGTCACCGGCGCTGTTCAGCAAAGCATTCTAGCGCCAGCGGGCCGCAGCCAAGCGTACTTGGATAGTCTTCGCGGACTAAGCATTACCGGTGCGGTACCGACGCATCGCGCTGGCTACGACCAACAGTGGAATAGCAGCCTGCAGCAGCAGTTCCCAGGTGACACTGTATTTCAGCTAGCCTATGCAGGCAATCGCGGGACCTTTCTACCGCTTGGCAGCAGCTATATAGTTGCTTCGTTGAACAACTTGAACCAGCTTCCTGATCAGTATGACTCGCTGGGGGCGAGCCTCATAGCCAAAGTGGCAATCCGTATGCCGGTGCATTGAATTCCTCGGGATCGCTCAATGGCGCAACCGTCATCGCCGGTCAGCTTCTGCGTCCCTTCCCGCAGTATCAGAGCGTGATCCCGTCAAATGCTTCCGGTGATAGCATCTATCACTCCCTGCAAACTTCTTTAGTGAAGCGATTCCGGAGTGGCGGCGTTATCAATAGGAATTACACGTGGTCGAAGAACATCGGCAACGTCAGTGGCACAACCCTGCAGATGCTTGAAACGCAGGGTGCGGTCCCCGGGATAATTCAAGACTTCACCAATTTGCGTGGCGAGCGGGCGGAACTCAATTACAGCGTGCGCAACCGCTTCGTCACTAGTTCTGTTTCCGATCTCCCCTTCGGAAAAGGTCATGCTTTCCTCCTGAACGCGAGCGGCATCACAGGCGGCTTCGTGTCCGGATGGGGAGTCAATGGCATTGTGACTTTTCAGACTGGATTCCTTCTGTCTCTGCAGTCTGCAGCCAATCAGCTCTCAAACGTGTTTGGGGCAGGAACCATCCGCCCGAACGATAGTCCGTCGCTCACCGGCTGCAACAGCGTGAAGACCATCACTGGCAGTTCCCAGTCGAGACTCAACAAGTGGTTCAATACCTCATGCTTCGCAGCGCCGGACAGCTATTCGTTTGGGAACGAGCCCCGCGTAGACCCCAGCATTTACGCTCCCGGCATTGCCAATTACGACATTTCCGTAAAGAAGGATACGGGTATCCGTAAGGGGCTTAAGCTGAATCTGCGCATGGAGGTCTTCAACCTCTTCAACAGGGTCCAGTTCTCGATCCCTGGCACAACAGTCGGCACGGCGGCTTTCGGTACGGTCACCAACACGCAAAACAGATCACGCAACATTCAGCTTTCGGGCCGCCTGGAGTTCTAAGCACATAATCAGGCCTGCAGCGCAGGCACATGCGCCTCCCGGAGCGCTCGCCAGGAGCTTTCGTGCCCGCAGCCTACGCAGTACATAGAGTCGGTAGAGCACCTGCTCGCGCGCATGGGATCAGGCCACTACGCTATTTTCTGACTGTAAAAGCCTCATGATCAACGGCGACACGGCAATCTCGGGAATGGCGGCAGCACCGCAACTGAATTCGGCTATGAATGACTTCCGCATCACGGCTACAGCGGCGAATGGCGCGGTAAAAACCATCTATTGAAGGTAAGGCGGGATGTGAAATGACTCGGTCCGACAAACTTGTGGCCGCGGACATGAATCATTGAGTCGTCTGACCGCCCATGTAAATACGGCCATAGCATTTTTCAACCTTCTCAATAATCTGTTCGATACGGTGTCCGATGTGCTCGTTCATTAGCCGGACGCACTCTTCCGTCTTCCGTTCGCGCAAAGCCCGCACGATCTGCTTATGTTGCGATTGCGTATCGGCCCGCCGCCCATTCATGTCTACCCAGCGGACGTACTGAATCCGGGCGTTGACGTTCCGCAGATTCTTAACCAGCTCAACGTTTCCTGTAAGCCTGACCAGACGCTCATGAAATTCTTCATCCAGCGAAATCAGCTGATCGACAGTCCTGTTTGTACTTTCATCGGCACTCTGAACGGCAAAGTCTTCGAGCTCCTGGAGCGCAGCGTCGTTTGCCCGCTCCACTGCCATGCGAATGGCAGCAATTTCCATCTGCTGCCGGAACTCGTACAAGTCGAAGATCTCCTTCACATCGAGAGGTTTACGGTAGAAGCCCTGGTTTACAGAAAAGGTAAGAAATCCTTCTCCAGATAAACGGTTGAGCGCTTCGCGCAACGGAGTGCGGCTTACTCCGAGTTCCTTGGCGAGAATCGCCTCGTTTAGGCGTTCTCCGGGCCGAAACTGGAAGGTGATGGCCATCGTGCGCAGTTCGTTGTGAATACGCTCCACCACGCCGCCGGCAGGCGAGTCAGCCGACTTGCTCAGAGTCTTTTTTGTGGCACGTTTCTTTGATACGACTGTGGGCATGATGTAGAGTATAGTCCGCTTGATGAGCGTTTTGGGTCTTACTTTGTGGCAGGAAGAGACGATTCTATCATCCGGATCTCCCAATCAGCCTTGATGCAGCAGCGAGTTGTGCGACATAAGGTCAGATCTTTTCAGGCGGGCCTCGGGAGTAATCTGATCCGGGTCAATTCGAAGTTCCAATACCGCAGGCAAGCCGCTGGCCACCGCAGCGTCGAGTGCGTCCGCAAAGTCCTCTGTGCGTTCCACAAGCCTCGCAAACGCACCGAACGACTTAGCGAGCGCCACAAAATCCGGGTTCACCAGATCCGTTCCCTTGACCCGTCCTGGAAAGCGCTTCTCCTGATGCATTCGGATCGTTCCGTACATGCCGTTATTCATGATTAGGGTAATTACCGGGGCGCCAAACTGGACAGCCGTTGCAATCTCCTGCGGGTACATCAAGAAGCAGCCGTCACCAGCGAAGCAGACTGAAATCCGCTCGGGAAATCTGAGCTTTGCCGCGATCGCTGCTGGCAGCCCAAAGCCCATCGCGCCGCTGAGGGGGGCAAGCTGCGTGTAGGGCTTGCGATAGCGGAAGAAGCGGTGCAGCCAGACTGTGTAATTGCCTGCCCCGTTCGACAGGATGGCATTATCAGGGAGTGAAGTCCATAGGTGCTCCATAACATAGGCCATGTCGACGAAACCGGAGAGCGGCGGCTTAGAGGGCGCGCTGAAGCCGAGGTAATCGCGATTCGCCGCCGCAGTCCAGTCCTGCCAAAGGGGATTCCTAAGCGGTTCAAGGGTCTGCAAGGCACTCACAAAGTCTTCCGGCTGGGCCGCAATCCCCAACTCTGGGAGGTACACGGCGCCGATCTCGAGCACGTCAGGGTAAACGTGCACCAATGTCACCGCCCCACCTGCATTGCGCAGCAGCTTATAGCCGTCAGTTTCAATGTCCGCCAGCCGCGTTCCGATTGCGAGCACCAGATCGGCTTCCTCTAACCTCTGCTTGATGAAGGGCGGCATTCCGAGGCTCAGATGTCCTGCATAATTCGGGTGCCGGTTGTCGAAAAGGTCCTGGCACCGAAACGAGCAGTACACCGGAAGGTGGTTGGCTTCGGCGAATCGCTGAAGCAGCCCGCAACTGCGCTCGTTCCAGCCCGTTCCGCCAACGATTACGATGGGCTTCTTAGCTCTTGCAAGCTTTGCCGAAAGCGCTGACATTTGCCCAGCCGTGGGCGCCATCCCGATCACCTCGGTTGGCAGGCTGTTCCTTACCGTGGCATGATCCGCCAGCATGTCTTCCGGAAGGGAAAGCACAACAGGACCCCGTCGCCCGTTCATGGCAATCTGAAAGGCACGATGGATGAACTCCGGTACCCGGGCGGCGGAATCAATTTCGGCGACCCACTTCGCCATCGGAGCGAACATCCGACGGAAGTCGACCTCCTGAAAGGCCTCCCGCTCGCGATGTTCACGGCTCACCTGCCCGATGAAAAGGATCATGGGAACTGAATCCTGAAACGCGGTATGAACGCCGACCGAGGCGTGAGTTGCACCGGGACCTCGGGTCACGAAGCAAATACCCGGCTTGCCGGTCAGCTTCCCGTCGGCCGTAGCCATGTTTGCTGCCGCGCCTTCATGTCTGGCGACAATGAGATCCATGGCGGGAAAATTACACATTGCGTCCAGACAATCCAGATAGCT
>CAXTRZ010000011.1:10795-21710 GCA_964246715.1 uncultured Acidobacteriaceae bacterium
TCACCGTGTACGCAAAACACCCGATCAACACCATGTATGGCAAGTTCCTGGATTAGCAGATTGCCGCCAGAGGCAGTTGTGGGAACCACGGAGGGCGGTGCGACATTGGAAAGTTCCTGCATATGTCTCCTGACGCAGCTAAGATCACCACCTGCAGCATAATCGTATTATTTTGTTTATACAAGTTTGTATGCACTTCAATTCGTGCTCTGCCGGCGCTGCCCGACTTGCCTATTTCGCGGTCAACGGCTGAGCCTTCGGTTGCAGGGAGATCGCCGCATCGAAGCTCAAGGCAAGGGACTGCTCCATGGCTGTAGAGCAGGTACCGTAGCTGTAGAGAAGGTTCGCGTTGGGGAGAAACTACGAGTTACACCTAAAGGAGAAAGTCACATGCGCGGGAACACCATATTCCAGGAACCTTCGTATGCGCGATTCTGGTTTTCAAGGATTTCGACAACCGTCGCCTTTCAGATGGCGTCTGTTGCCGTCGGCTGGCAGGTATACGCCATTACGCACAGCACGTTTGCGCTGGGTATGGTCGGACTGGTTCAGTTCCTTCCGATGCTTCTTCTTGCCTTGTTCAGCGGGCATGTAGCCGACCGATTAGATCGGAAGACAGTCATTGGCACATGCCAAGTAGTACAGAGCGTAACTCTTGCCGCCTTGGCTCTGGGCAGCCACTTCGGCAAGGTGACAGCTGTTGGAATCTATTGTGCCATTGCGGCGATCGGTGCGGCACGCGCCTTTGAGGCGCCCACCACGCAGGCACTTGTACCGGGACTTGTGGACCGGCCGATGGTGCCGCAGGCCATCTCCTGGTTCACTTCGGCAACTCAGACTGCCTCGATCGTTGGCCCCGCACTCGGTGGCCTACTCTACATTCTTGGCTCTCAGGTGCCGTATTTTTCGGCTGCGGCCCTCTATGGGGTAGCGGCTCTGCTCTCTTCCACCGTCAAACCAAAACAGACGCTGTCGCGAGTCTCTTCTGCGGCGGCGAGCTCTATCTTTTCAGGAATTCATCACATTCGCGAACACCGCAATATCTTGGGGTCCATCTCGCTCGACCTGTTTGCCGTCCTGCTGGGAGGTGCAACCGCCCTGCTTCCCGCGTTTGCTCGTGACATTCTCCATACAGGGCCCTGGGGGCTCGGCTTGCTGAGGCTGGCGCCCGCCGTTGGCGCGCTGCTGAATGCTATCTACCTGGCCCGCCACCCCATACGCAAGAATGCCGGACTTCGTATGTTCGCGGCAGTGATTGTCTTCGGTCTGACGACCGTCCTCTTCGGCTTGTCGCACAACTTCGTCCTCTCTATGGCCATGCTCTGCATCCTGGGAGCGGCGGATGTCACCAGCGTCGTGGTGCGCTCATCGTTGGTGCAGATGGAAACGCCCGACCATATGCGTGGCCGTGTCAGCGCGGTAAACTCCTTATTCATTGGAACTTCTAACCAGCTTGGGCAGTTCGAGTCTGGCGTCACGGCACATTGGTTCGGGGTAGCGCCAGCGACCATCATCGGGGGAATCGGCAGCATCCTCATAGCGCTCTGCTGGATACGCATGTTCCCGGGCCTGCGCCGCTTGGACGATCTCACGGCAGAGCGTAGCAGCGCAGCTCAACTCGCACTCGTGGCAGACGAAGAGACGATCGTCCCTTCAAACTGAAGCTGGGCCTCTCACTCGCTTGCCGATACTTGGGTGCATACTCGTGTCCGATGTCAAGCGCCCTTGAACCACCACAGCGTTTGCCTTTGTTCCGGCGGGGCCGCGGCTCCAGGTGAATCCTGGAAAGATGTTTCCGCCTTTTGCATGCTGTCTTTCGGCAGCGGCGTTCCGCCCTCAAGACTAGCGCTGGTGACGACGAGCCGGGGTGTATTTGGGAGCAAGCTGCCGGCCCAACAACTCACTGGTGTGTCCGATCATGGGGGCCTGTCCGGGAGGCGGCTACTGGGCTATCGTAGCCCGCAGAGTAAGAAGTTAAGCGCAAGTCAGCCATGCCGTCGTTCTGAGGTTCTGCTCGCGAAATCGTGCACTCCGACGAATTGCCGCAGCATCTGTATACTGAAGATTACATTGCACTGTCCACCCACCATCATCACCGATGGTCCTACTGAGGCTCCGCTGCATACACGAAGGTGTTGGTGCAGCGTTCTGAAACCGATTGGAAACGATGGCAGAAGAGACGCCAGAATGCGACGATACTTCGCTTTTTAGAGGAGGCTCGTACTCTCTGTTTTGGCTGGCGCGCGCCTGCTCCACTCTTTCCTTTCAGATGGCCGCAGTGGCGCTTGGCTGGCAAATGTATGACATTACCCACAGCACCTTCGAGCTTGGACTCATCGGCCTCATCCAGTTCTTGCCGATCCTGCTGCTATCACTTCTCGTCGGCCACGTTGCAGATCACTTCAACCGAAAGACCATTATGGGCCTTAGCCAGATCTTGTCCGCACTGACAGTCTGCTGGCTCGCCGTAGGCAGTCTGTTGCATTGCCTGCATGCTCCGTCACTCTATGTAGCGGCTGCGGTAATCGGGACTGCGCGGGCTTTCGAGAGACCCTCAACTCTAGCGCTTCTTCCAGGGCTCGTGCGACGTTCGCAGGTCGCTCACGCCGTCGCGACCTCCTCCTCCGCAACCCAGACAGCATCCATCTTGGGACCGGCGGCCGGCGGGCTACTTTATGGCTTCGGGCCACAGGCCGCCTATTTTGGCTGCATCTGCATGTTCTCTGTCGCAGCCGCGCTCACGTCGCGCATCAAGCCCCTGCGCGATACACGAGACAAGCAGGACTTCTCACTCGAGTCGACCTTGGTAGGCATCCGCTTCATTCTGGATCATGGCAAAGTTCTTGGCGCTATCTCGCTTGATCTTTTCGTCGTAGTTTTGGGCGGCGCCACTGCCCTGCTGCCAGTTTACGCGCGAACTATTCTGCATGTGGGACCATGGGGGCTTGGTCTCCTGAGAGCTTCACCTGCTATGGGCGCGCTCCTTGTCTCCGTCTACCTAGCACATCATCCCGTAAGGAAAAGCGCAGGTTCCCGCATGTTTCTTGGTGTGATCGTGTTCGGGCTTGCGACTATTGGGTTTGCGCTATCTCACAATGTTGCCCTGTCCATGGCGCTCCTCTTCACCTTGGGGGCTGCGGACGTCATCAGCGTTGTGGTGCGTTCGTCGCTTGTGCAAATGGAGACGCCCGATCACATTCGCGGTAGGGTGAGCGCCGTCAACTCGCTCTTCATCGGAACGTCTAACCAGCTTGGACAATTTGAATCCGGCTTTACCGCATCCCTTTGGGGAATCATTCCGGCGACGATCCTCGGGGGAATGGGCAGCATCGGAATCGCACTACTCTGGATGTGGCTTTTCCCGACACTGAAGAAAGTCGACTCCCTAAACCAGCTTGTCGTCAGCGAAGCCTCCGATTAGCTGAGAATGCCGCACAGCTTGGTCGTCACGCCGTAGCTGAGACTGTGATCGCCTTTGATGCCCACTCTTCGCGAAGTAGAACCAAGCAGTTCACTGCACCAATGACGGGGAACACGAAGATAGCCAACATCGGAGCCTGTCGGCGCCATCCCCGATCGTGGCGATCGTGCGGGACGTGGGCGCGAGCACGTAGGATCGAAATACTTCCAAGAGCTCGACAGGTTGAACTAGTCAAGGGCGTAAGCAAGTGGACCCGGCGGGTCACTCCGCGGACCGCATCGAAGATTACGTCGATATGGCGTTTACGGCAGCGGTCAGTGGACGTCAGGGGCCTGCTGTTCTGCTCGTCTCCATGGACCTGCTGAGCCAGGCCGAGGAGCGTCCGATTTCCTTGCGGAAGGCCTCGTGCGGGCACTATCCGCTAGACCGCGTGCAGCCGGCTCGGGTGAGTGTGGAAGCGCCGGCCGCGCTGCGGCCCGGCGCGCAGGTGGCCGTGATCTATGCCAGCGGAGGGATCATCGAGTCGGGAACTCAGGCTGAGTTGCGCGCTCTGCAACAGGCGGCCCACCTGCCCGTGGCCACCAGAAAAACGCGGAGTTGAACGCGCCGCGCCCTACATCGGCAAGAGCAAACGCCTGAGTAAAAGGCTTGTAGGCAAGCGCCGCGGAGATATTCGTCTGAGCCACGAAAGAAAGCAGAACTCCGGTACACACTAATTCGAGCGTAAACCGATTCCGGGCGTCGAACATCGTCCACTCTGCTTCTTCACTGGGTCCCGTCAACTTGACCATGGAAGAGGGTGTCGTCAATCGAATCCCTCAATTGAACGAAGCGGTCTGGAGCAAAGTTTGCTGGGAAGAAAACAGAGCATTGACGGAAGGCTTAGCCTACCAGGCTCGGATAAAGAGTGAGAGCCGTTTTCCCAAAGATCCACTCGCGATCGACTTCGGAAAGCGAGGCTAGACCTGCCTTTGCCTTATCGAGGTTCGCGATCAAGGTTCCCTCTGAAGTGGGGTAGTTCGACCCCCATGCAAGCCGCTGGCTGCCGAACTTCTCCACAAGCAAGGGGAAAAAGGTGTCGGCACTGGCCGCTCCTTTCTTCACGTCGCCAAAGATTCGCGGTGTAAGCTTCAGGAAGATGTTCGGCAGCGAAACAAGTTCGAAGAGGCTCTGGGCCGCCGCATAAGGGGGACCGTCGAGCACATCCGGACGAGCCAGGTGGTCGAGAATGATGTTGACTCCCGGGAAACGTTGAGCGAGCATGGTTACCTGCGGCAGGCCGATCGGGCCGGTCTGAATGCACATGGACAGCCCGAGTTCGCCGCAGAGCTCCCACGCCGGAAACGAGCGCGGGTCATCGAGTTCGCTGGGGTCGAAATCCTTGGTGCTGCCGCCCGTGAAAAGGCGCAATCCTTTCAAGCCGCGATCGACCCACTTGCGGATCGTATCCTGCGCATTCGGCTCCAGCACATCAACTGAACCGACCGCGACTAATCGATCCGGATATCGCCCGCAGCCATCCACAACATAGCTGTTGTCGTAGCCGTAGGTAGTCGATGAATGCACCACGGCGGCCTTAGCCACCCCTGCCTCGTCCATCGCTGAGATCAGCGTCTCCACGGTGGTAGGTCGTTCCTGCGACCAGTCCGAGCGTTTACCAAACAGCGGTGCCGCCGGATACCGCTCCGCATCGTCGGAAATGATGTGAGGGTGAATGTCGACAAACTCTAGCATAGTGCTCCTCGAAGCCGCTTATGCGGTCTGCTGCTTGTGGGATTTCAGGAACGTGTCCAGTCGTGGGTAGACTCGGCGGGCATTACCTTCAAAGATCAGGTGCTTGTCCACGTCCGTGAGATCGGGGCAGGCATCGATGTAGCGTTTTGTGTCGTCGAAGGGCTGGCCATTCTTTGGGTCTTTGCCGCGCACAGCACCGATCATTTCCGATCCGAAGAGAATGTTTTCGATAGGAATAATGTCGGTCAGGAACTCAATCCCCGGCTGGTGGTAAACACAGGTATCAAAGAAAACATTCTGCAGAATCGGTTCCAGCGGCTGCTGGCGCAGTTCGAGCGACAGCCCGCGATAGCGGCCCCAGTGGTACGGTACCGCCCCGCCACCATGCGGGATCACGAAGCGCAGGTCGGGAAAATCCTTGAAGAGATCAGAGGTGAGGAACTGCATAAACGCGCTGGTATCTGCGTTGATGTAATGGGCACCGGTGCCATGGAAGTTCGGATTGCAGGACGCGCTCACATGCACCATCGCGGGAACATTCAAACGGATCATTTCCTCGTAGATGGGGTACCAATAACGGTCTGTCAGCGGAGGATCGGTCCAATAGCCACCAGAAGGGTCCGGGTTCAGATTGCAGCCGACGAAGCCAAGCTCTTCTATGCACCGGCGAAGCTCTGGAATGCAGTTGGCCGGCGGCACCCCAGGTGCTTGCGGCAACTGACATACGCCGATGAAGTTGTCCGGAAACAGCTTGCACACACGCGCGATGGTGTCGTTGCAGAGCTCGCTCCAAACAAGGCTGGTTCCCTCATTGCCCAGGTGATGGCCCATCTGGCCTGCTGTCGGCGAAAAAATCGTCATGTCCCCGCCGCGCTCCTTCTGCAGCTTCAACTGGCCGTTCTCGATTGCTTCGCGCACTTCGTCGTCAGTAATCGTTAGGTCTTCCTTGCGGGGCTGCATTGAAGGGTCGGACGCTGCCTCAAGCTGCTGTTTGCGCCAGGCATGAAGCTGCTTTGGAACAGTAGTAAAGTGTCCATGACAATCGATAATCACGCCTTGCTCCTGATGCTGAAGTATGTTGGCTAAACTTTTTCCGGGTCCACAAAAAGCTCTTCGATCGACATGCGCCGCGGTGTCAACTCCTGCTTGAACGCAGTCTCCTCGAGCGCCTTGATGGTAGGGAGATTGGTTTCCATCCCGTAAGGGAGCGGGTCGTGTCCGACAATCTTGCGGAGCTCGGCGTACTTTTTGTCGGAGGGATCGGTGAGCGGAGACGAATCGAGGCCGGCCAGCCACTCGTTCTTAGCTCTGGAGAAGGCGTCGAAGAGTGACTTGGCGACCCAGGGGTGCTCCGTTAGCACAGAATCCTTCACAACAATTGTGCCGTGCATCGGGTAAATTCCGGTTCTGTGGAACCATTCGGCTTCAAGTTCCGCAGCATTTGAAAACAGGTCGGGATAGTGCGCCTCCACTTCCTTCCAGCCGCCGGTCGGTGAGCCGGACCGGCCGACGCCGGCATTGCCGTGGAACCCGGCCGCGAGCTCGCCCTCTGCCATCATGTCCGCAAGTGAGACTCCTTCAGGCGAGTGAATAACATTTGATGGCAATTTCATCTGGGTCACGTGCTCTTCATCGTCCACAACCCAGGTAACTTTGGACGAATCGAGCCCGAACTCATTGATCAACACGGCACGCGTCCAAACGCCAGTAGTCACCGAGTAAGCCCGCACTCCCACCTTGCGTCCTTCGAGATCCTTTGGGCCGGCGATACCAGCATCCGGACGGACAAGCAGTCCGGAGTGATGAAACCGACGCAAGACAAAGATGGGCAGTGCTACAAAGGGTGCGCCGTACGCTCGGGCGATGATGTATGTTGTCGGCGCCAACTCGCACACATCAAACTCAACCTGACGCACCATGCGTCGAAAAGCGCCGATCTGCGGCTTCACCGTAATGAACTCCGCATCGACACCCTCGATCGGAATAGATCCATTGCGAATCGCGGACGTGTGTGGATATTCAGCTACAGCGATGGTGAGGCGGACTTTCTTCTCAGGCACGTTTGCTCCCAGGCGGTAAGGTCATAGTCATCACAGAAACATGGCCGTCCAGTCGACACCTCTGTGTTTACTGAGTCGGACAATACAGGATGCCGTTGACGTGCGTCAAGCAATGTATTACATATGGTATGCAATTGTGACGACGATTTCGCGGTTCCCGTTTTGTCATAGTGTGCAAGATCACTGGAACCTGCGGTTCAGGAAGCGATTCGAGGGATAGATGATGGCAACTACGATGCGGCTGAACAACATTATTCGAGCCTGGGAAGAGGGCCGGCCTGCGTTTGCATCTTGGGCAAAAGCCGACAAGCAAACCGCCATGGACCTAAGCGGCACGCCTTATGACGGCGTGGTTTATGAGATGGAACATAACCCTTGGGACATGGTAGGTCTACAGGACGCGCTTCAGTACATGCTGAACCGAAAACAGATCGTTACTTCGGCATCGCTGGCTCCAGAGATCACGCCCATCGTCCGCATTCCGTCCAACGGTGTTGAGCTGAACCAGGCGTACGCCAAGCAGGCGCTGGACCGCGGCGTTTACGGCGTGATTTGGCCGCACATCAACAACCCGGAACAGGCCTACAACGCCGTGGCTTCATGTCGCTATGCCCGTAAGCAGGACGCGGAACATTATGAGCCTGCCGGTGCGCGTGGCGACGGCCCGGCAACCGCCAGCCGCTACTGGGGCATCACAATGCCGGAGTACTACAGGAAGGCAGATATCTGGCCGCTGAACCCTCAGGGCGAATTGCTGGCTTTCTTGATGATCGAAAGCATCGCCGGCGTGCAGAACATCGACGAGATTCTCAGAACCGTGCCGGGCATCAGCTGCGTGTTGATTGGAGAAGGCGACCTAAGCCAGGCGCTCGGCCAGCCTCGCAATTACGAGCATCCGGACGTCAAGAAGGCGATGGGCCACATCGTAGAAACTTGCAAAAAGTACAACGTACCCGTGGGGCATCCACACGTAACAGCCGGCAACGTGGAGAAACTAATCACCCAGGGATACCGCTTTTTGATGTCCGCGCCTGTCCGCACCTATGAAGCGGTTCACAAAGGCAAGGAATTGAGCGGCAACACTCGCAGCGAAAACAAGGTTGAACCCTCCGCCTACTAGCGAAGCATCTATTTCCCAGCAAATCAGAAGAGGAGCATGCCTGTGTCACAAGCTACTGAGGTTCTAACTTTGCGCACCAACCTCGCGGACTCGCCTGTCGTCGCCGCGATGAAAGATGGCCGGGTAACCTCCCATCTCGTCAAGCTCGACTTCTGCGGGCCCACGCTCGCGCACAACGGTTTCAAAAGCATGGTTCGTGACGGTGGTTTCGACGCTGGCGAGTTGGCGATCGTTACTTATTTCCAAGCCAAAGCTTATGGTAAGCCGCTGGTGCTGCTACCGATTCCGGTATCTGGCAGAACCCAGCATCATTGCATCGGATTCAACAAAGAGCTCGGACACCTCTATCCGAAAGATATCGAAGGAAAGAAAGTCGGCGTGCGGACGTACGCACAGACGACGGCGCTCTGGGTCAAGGGCATCCTCCAACATGAGCACGGTGTCGACCTCAACAAGGTGATCTGGATGACGATCGACGAGTCGCACCTGGCCGAATATCATGACCCATCCAATTGCGAGCGTCTGCCCAAAGGTTCCAACCTCGGACAGATGATGCTCGACGGAGAGCTTGCCGCTGCCATTCTGGGCAACGACATGCCCAAGGATCCGCGTGTACAGTACCTCATCCCCAACCCGTTTGAGGAGGCTGCAGCCTGGTGCAGGCGTGAAGGTGTGATGCCCATCAACCACATGTTTGCGGTAAGCAAGGAAGTCTCTGAAAAGCACCCGGAAGCTGTACGGGAGATCGGCAGGATGCTGCTGGAAAGTCGCGCTTCGGCACCTGATTCAGTGACCTCTGCACTACCCCCTGTGGGTCTGGAAAAAAACCGAAAGACCCTGCAGATGGCTCTTGACTGGACTTTTGAGCAGAAGATGATCCCCGAGCGCCTCACCGCTGACGAACTGTTCGACGAGACTACGGCATCGCTCGGCGCTTAGCTTCAAACGAAAAGGAGAGCGGCAGATTTTCTGCCGCTCTCCTTTACTTCGCAATCATTTGCGCGAGGAGTCCAGCCCGAAGCTCCAGGGTCTTCCGCCGGACGAAGCGATCCGCTGAACTTTTGTCAGAGTGCCCTCAGATCCGTCTTCTTTACGCAATCGTGTACCCCCTGGACCTCATGATGGCCACTGGCTATGACTGTGCAATTCAATCCTGGATCCTCCAGTAGCCAAGTCGAGGTAACGGTCGAACGCATCGAAGAAAGCATTCAAGAGAGGAATCCGGAACCAAGTATATTTTCCAAAGCTTTTGAGAATCATGCGCGCGATAATGACATTCAAGCCATACATACGCAAGAGACCGAGAGAGCGACTCAAACTTTGCCAAACCCCTAAATCTAGAGTTAGTCTTGCACCGGCATCGCGGGCATAAGAGATTTCTCCGACATGGTCAGTCTACTCAAGCCAGAATTATAGATCTTCCCTCAAGAGGGCCGGGGAGATGTTGCGGTTGCCGTGGAGGACGTTATTTGGATCGTATTGCCGCTTGAGCGATTGAAGTCTTGCAAAGTTGGCGCCATAAGTCCGTTGCACGTCGAGCGGTTTGCTGCTGCTGAGATAGTTGACATAGGTAGGGATCGAGTAGGGCTCCAAGGCAAGTGCGGATTCTTCTACCCACTCCATCTGGCGCATCGTTTCATCATTGTCCCTCCACTCCGCGTTGAAGTGGTAGCTGAATGATCCCGGCGGCCGCAGTAGTGCTGTTTTTGATGGCGGTATTCGACAGACGGCACCGTGAAGGTGATGCACCAGGCTGAAGCTCCAATCACCCCGCGCGGTGCCAATCTGCTCGGTGATTTGATGGATAGCGGCGTCGCTAACTTGTCCTATGCTACCGCCGCGCTGTTGTATCTCAGGCGACACAGCCGTTCCCTTAGCAACGGGCGCACGACGAAGAATCGCCTGAATGGAAGCCGACGCGTTGCCCAGTTGATCGTACGGGCGTTCAGAGATGTCGACCGCAAGCGGGGGTCCATAGGTAAGCAGAGGATCTAAGACTTTCCTGCCCGTTTCTATCTCGCCCGACCAGCAGATGTGAGCCTTGATCAGCGTCTGTTCGGCAGGCACGATACCAAGCTCAATAACGAGTTCGTCTGGTGCGACGGCCATGTAGTCGCGATAGAACCGGAAGAAACCGCGGAGATCAGTGGCGGGGTACAACGCATAGCCCGCAAGGACCTTTCCGACGTTGCCGGTGGTGTACTCGAATTGTGAAACGATGCCAAAATTCCCGCCGCCACCCCGAATAGCCCAGAAAAGATCGGCATTTTCGTCTTCACTCGCAACTATACGGCGTCCGTCTGCGAGGACCAGACGCGCGCGAAGCAGATTGTCGCAAGTCGCCCCGTACTTGCCGGCAAGCCATCCAATGCCGCCGCCCAAGGTCAGCCCGCCGACGCCTACATCCCCGGAGTCACCGAAGGGCACGGCGCGTCCAGTGCGCTGAAGATACTTAGCAACCTCTCCCGTCTTTGCACCGGCGCCCACAACAACTGTGGCATTGGAATCGTTGAATTTGCAGGAAGCCATTGGCCGAGTATCAATCAGAACACCGTCACAGGTGGAAGCACCGAGAAAATA